>JABDIP010000472.1 GCA_013003675.1 Inquilinus sp. | reverse complement strand
ATGATGCGCTGGCCCATGCCGCCCGACACCTCGTGCGGGAACAGCCGGTAGACGCGCTCGACGTCGCGGATGCGCACTGCCTCCAGCATTGCCAGCGCCCGGCGCCGGCATTCCGAGGCCGAGGCGCCGGTGTGGATGCGATAGGCCTCGGCGATCTGGGCGCCGACCCGCATCACCGGGTTGAGCGAGAATTTCGGGTCCTGCATCACCATCGAGATGCGCTCGCCACGGATCTGGCGCAGGTCGCGCTCCGACAGCCCCATCAGGTCGACGCCGTCGAAATCGATGCGCCTGGCGGAGACCCGCCCTGGATGCGGCACCAGCCTGAGCACGGCGCGGCCGGTCACCGACTTGCCGGAGCCCGACTCGCCGACGATGCCGACCTTCTCGCGGCCGACGCCGAAGGAGATGCCGCGCACCGCCGGCACGATCCCGCGCCGGGTGACGAAGTCGACCCGCAGATCCTCGACGGTGAGCAGGGGCGCGCTCATCGGCCCTGCTTCGGGTCGAGCAGGTCGCGCAACCCGTCGCCCAGCAGGTTGAAGCCGAGGCAGACGACGAAGATGGCGATGCCGGGCATGGTCGCCACCCACCACTGATCGAGCAGGAATTGCCGGCCGCTCGACACCATCGCGCCCCATTCCGGCAGCGGCGGCTGCGCGCCGAGGCCGAGGAAGCCGAGGCCGGCGGCGGTCAGGATGATACCGGCCATGTCGAGGGTGACGCGGATGATCACCGAGGAGACGCAGAGCGGCACGATGTGACGGGCGATGATCCGCCCCTGCGAGGCGCCTTGCAGCCGGACCGCGGCGATGAAGTCCGAGGCGCGCACGGTGATGGTCTCGGCGCGGGAAATGCGGGCATAGGGCGGCCACGCGGTCAGCGCGATGGCCAGCACCGCGTTCTCGATGCCGGGGCCGAGGGCGGAGACGAAGGCGAGCGCCAGGATGAGGCGCGGAAAGGCGAGGAAGATGTCGGTCAGTCGCATCAGCGCCGCATCGACCCAGCCGCCGAGATAGCCCGCGACGGTGCCGATCAGCAGCCCGACCGGGGCGGCGATCACCGCCACCAGGGCGACGATGTAGAGGGTCAGCTGGGCGCCGTGCAGGACGCGGCTGAGGATGTCGCGGCCGAGTTCGTCGGTGCCCATCCAATGCGCGGCGTCCGGCGGCTGCAGCCGACCGCGCAGATCCTGCGCATAGGGCGAGTACTCGGTCAGCCACGGCGCCAGCGCGGCGGCCGCAAGCAGCAGCAGCACGATGACCAGACCGACCATGGCCAGCGGATTGCGGATCAGGCCGAGCCAGCCGAGATAAAAGCGGCCGCAGCGCGCCTGCAGTCGCGAGCGCGGGGTATCGGTCATCAGCCAATCGCGCACGGCCGACCGGGTCGAAACGGGCTGCACGCTATCGGTCATCGGGCGCGCGGGTCGAGCAGCCGGTACAGCAGGTCCGACACCATGTTGAGGGCGATGAAGCAGGTCCCCACGACGACGGTGCCGCCAAGCACCGCGTTCATGTCGGCCTTGCGCAGCGAGTTGGTGATGTACTGGCCGAGCCCCGGCCAGGCGAAGACGGTCTCGGTCAGCACCGAGCCCTCGAGCAGATTGGCGTAGCTGAGCGCGATCACCGTGATCAGCGGCACCTGGATGTTGCGCAGCGCGTGCACCCAGATGACCCGCCACTCGGCGACGCCCTTAACCCGGGCGGTGGTGACGTATTCCTGGCGCAGTTGGTCGATCATGAAGCTGCGGGTCATGCGGCTGATATAGGCGAGGCTGAAATAGCCGAGCAGGCCGGCCGGCAGCAGCAGATGGCTGACCGCGTTCCAGAAGATCTCGACCTCGCCGGCAAGCAGCGCGTCGACCATGATCAGCCCGGTCACCGGCTCGACCAACCCCTCGTAAAAGATGTCGAGCCGCCCCGGCCCGGCGACCAGCCCCCAATGGGCGTAGAACAGCAGCAGGCCGACCAGTCCGAGCCAGAAGATCGGCACCGAATAGCCGACCAGCCCGAAGACCCGGACCAGTTGATCAGGCCATCGTCCCTGATGGACCGCGGCGACCACGCCGGCCGGGATGCCGAACAGGATGCCGATCAGCACTCCGATCGTCGCCAGCTCCAGGGTGGCCGGGAAGACATGGGCGATGTCCTCGATCACCGGCCGGGCGGTCAACACCGATTCGCCGAAATCGCCGGTCACCACCTTGCCGACATAGACGACGAACTGCTCGTGCAGCGGCAGATGCAGGCCAAGCTCGATCCGCACCCGTTCATAGACCGCCTGCGGCGCCCGGTCGCCGACCGCGGCCAGCACCGGGTCGACCGGAACGACGCGGCCGATCAGGAAGGTGACCAGCAGCAACCCGAGCAGCGTCAGCCCGACCTGGGCGACGATACCGACGGCGACCGCAATCGGGCGCGGCAGGGAGAGGCGCCGCCTGCTCCCCGCCGGCCGGGCCGATACCGGGTCGACCAAGGCTAGTTCTTGGTCCCCTGCCAGTAGCGGTTATCGTCGAAGCTCGGCCCCCAGACCATGCCGCCCATATCGCTCCGCGAGGCGATGACCTCGGTCTCCTGGAACATGATGACGAAGGGCGAGACCTGCTGGTGCTCGCGCTGCAGATCGAGATACATCTCGGCCCGCCGCGCCGGGTCGCGCTCCAGCAACGCCGCCTGGGTCTGCCGGGACAATGCCGGGATGTCCCAGGCGTTGCGCCATGCCAAGGGCTTGAACCCGGCGTCGTCGGAATTGTCCGGGTTGTTGGCGAATGTATCGGCGTTGGTATGCGGGTCCTGATAGTCGGGACCCCAGCGGCCGATATAGATGTCGTGGTTGCGCGCCCGGTACTTGGTCAGCGTCTGGCTGCCGTCGCCGGGGATGATCTCGAGTTCGATCCCGGCCTCGGCGAAGCTGGCCTGGATCGCCTGCGCCATGTCCATCACCGGGAAATTGTTGCGGGTGTCCATGGTGATCGAGAAACCGTCGGCATAGCCGGCGGCGGCCAGCAGCTCGCGGGCCTTCGCCGGGTCGTAGCTGTACGGCGTCTCCTCCAGCGCGCCGAGGAAACCGCGCGGCAGGAAGGCCTGATGCACGACCATCTGGCCGCCGAGGATGGTGTCCCGGATGGTGTCGTAGTCGATCAGGAATTTCAGGGCGTTGCGCACCTCGATATTCTGGAACGGCCCGCGCCTGGTATTCAGACCGAGATACCAGATGGCACCCTTCGGCGAAGCCTCGACATTGTAGGCCGGATTGCCGCGCAACACGGCGAGCTGCTCGGGTGTCAGATTGCGGGCGATGTCGATATCGCCATTCTGCAACAGCAGGCTCTGGGTCGCCGATTCCGGGATGTGGCGGACGAAGGCGCGACGGAACCCTGGGCTGCCCTGCCAATAATCGTCGTTGCGGTCGAGCACCAGCGATTCGTTCGGCCGCCAGGCGTTCAGCTTGAACGCACCGGAGCCGGCGGAGTTGGTGCGCAGCCAGCCATGGCCGAGATCGCCATCGACCTCATGCTCCATAGCCAGCTTCTCGTCGACCACCGAGCCGACGCCGGCGGTCAGCAGGTAGAGCACGAAGGTCGGCGCGTAGGACTGGTCGGTGGTGAACTGCAGCGTCCGGTCGTCGAGCGCCCGCACCAGCCCGTCGACATTGTCGGCGTTCCAGCCGAGCTGGGTGAGGATGAAGGCCGGCGACTGGTCGAGCTTGACGACCCGCCGCAGCGAGAAGGCGGCATCCCGCGCGGTCAGCGGATTGCCGGAATGGAAGGTGATGCCGTCGCGGATCTTGAAGGTGAAGGTGCGGCCGTCGTCCGATATCGTCCAGCTCTCGGCGGCGCCCGGCAGGATGCGGCTGACGTCCCTGACGTCGTAGCTGATCAGCCGGTCGTAGACCTGCGCGGCGTATTCGGCGCCGGAAAATTCGAACACCTCGGCCGGGTCGAGGGTGATGATGTCGTCGATCTTCAGCGCCATCACCAGCGTGTCGTCCGGCGTGCGGGCGATCGCGGTGGCGCTGGCCAGCGCGACGACGGCGGCCATCGCGGCGCGCGTCAGGAATTGTTTGCTCACGGTCTTGCCTCCATGTGTTTGGCCGATGGTTGCCGCCCCGGACCCGCAAGAGCGGGTCGAGACGGTGCGCCAAGGATTTCGGCTCGGCCTTAACTCAATCATTCCAGTCGGACGATACGCTCGTCCAGCGCTTTCCGCCCCAACGCCGGCGGCTTAACCGAAATCGCGGCGCGGATCACCCTTCCGGCCCCGACCAAACGGAGGAACACGGCCGATGTCCGAGGCGAATACCATCTTTCTCGGAGCCGGCCAGACGCCGCAGCATCTGGTCCTCAAGCGCGCCAACCGGCACGGGCTGATCGCCGGCGCCACCGGCACCGGCAAGACCGTGACGTTGCAGATCCTGGCGGAAGGCTTCGCCAATGCCGGCGTTCCGGTCTTCCTGGCCGATGTGAAGGGTGATCTGTCCGGGCTCTGCCAGGCCGGGTCGGCGGACCACAAGCTGCACGACAAGCTGACCGGGCGGGCGGCCCGGATCGGCCTGCACGGCTATGCCTATCGCGCCAGCCCGGTGGTGTTCTGGGACCTGTTCGGCGAGCAGGGCCACCCGGTGCGCACCACGGTCTCGGAGATGGGACCGCTGCTGCTGGCCCGGCTGCTCAACCTCAACGACACCCAGGAAGGCGTGCTCAACATCGCCTTCCGCCTCGCCGACGAGGACGGGCTGCTGCTGCTCGACCTGAAGGATTTGCAGGCGATACTGGCCCATGTGGCCGAGCGGGCAAAGGAGCTGTCGGCGCGTTATGGCAACGTCTCCAGCGCCTCGGTCGGCGCCATCCAGCGCGCCCTGCTGACACTGGACAGCCAGGGCGGCGCGCATTTCTTCGGCGAGCCGGCGCTTGACCTGCACGATTTGATGCGGGTCGACCGGGACGGTCGCGGCCAAGTCAACGTGCTGGCGGCCGACCGGCTGATGGCCAGCCCGCAGCTCTATTCGACCTTCCTGCTCTGGCTGCTGGCCGAGCTGTTCGAGGAACTGCCGGAGGTCGGCGATCCCGACAAGCCGCGCCTGGTGTTCTTCTTCGACGAGGCGCATCTGCTGTTCGAGGATGTGCCCAAGGCGCTGCTCGACAAGGTCGAGCAGGTCGTCCGGCTGATCCGCTCGAAGGGGGTCGGCGTCTATTTCGTCACCCAGAACCCGGTCGACATCCCCGACGATGTCGCCGGCCAGCTCGGCAACCGGGTACAGCATGCCCTGCGCGCCTTCACCCCGCGCGAGACACGGGCGGTCAAGGCGGCGTCCGAGACCTTCCGGCCGAACCCGGACCTCGATGTCGGCCGGGTGATCACCGAGTTGGGAGTCGGCGAGGCGCTGGTCTCGACGCTGCAGGCGGACGGGACGCCGAGCATGGTGGAGCGGACCCTGATCCGCCCACCCTCCTCCCGCCTCGGCCCGGCCGCACCGGCGGAGCGCCAGCAGACCGTGGCCCGGAGCCCGCTCGCCGGCCGCTACGACCGCGCCTTCGACCGCGACTCGGCTTATGAGATCCTCGGCAAACGTGCCGAGGCGGCGGCCCGGGCGGCGGAGGCGGACGCGGAGGAGCGCCAAATCCGGAAGAGCCAGAGGTCCTCGACCCGCAGCACCGCACCGCGCCGGTCGAACCGGCAGGGCGTCGGCGAGGCGCTGGTCAAATCGGTGGTCCGCTCGGTCGGCTCCAGCCTCGGCCGGCAACTGGTTCGCGGCCTGTTGGGCTCGCTGCGACGGTAGGAGCAGCTTTCGTTCAAACGGCTCCGG
>JABDIP010000477.1 GCA_013003675.1 Inquilinus sp. | reverse complement strand
ACCCAACGTCAGTATCCTCATGGGTGGACGGGCGGGGGCGCGGGCCGGAGCCGATTCCACGTGAGTGGATATTGCGCTACTCTCGCCCAATCTGAAGTGCGTCGACCGCGCCATTCCGGCGGCGGTGTCCGGACATTCCAGCGCAACAGGGGGAGGGTCGCATGGCGATCAAGGTGGGCGACAAGGTTCCGTCGATGACGTTGAAGTACTTGGCGGCGGACGGCATGGCGGAGGCCGACACCGACGAGATCTTCGGGGGCAAGACGGTGGTGCTGTTCTCGGTGCCCGGTGCCTATACGCCGACCTGCACCGCCCAGCACCTGCCGGGCTTCATCTCCAAGGCGGACGCGTTGAAGGCGAAGGGCGTCGACGACATCGTCTGCCTGGCGGTCAACGACCCCTTCGTCATGAAGGCCTGGGGCGAGGCCTGCGGCGTCAAGGGCGAAGTGATGATGCTGCCCGATTGGGATGCCGCGCTGAGCCGTGCCATGGGCCTCTCCTTCGACGCCAGCGGCGCCGGCCTCGGCGAACGCGGCCAACGCTTCGCCATGGTGGTGAAGGACGGCACGGTGACCCATCTCGCCGTCGAGGAGGGCACCGGACTCGACGTCTCCAGCGCGGAGAGGGTTCTGGCGGCGCTCTGATCGCAGACTTCCGCAGGCATCAAGAAGAACCCCTCCCCGGGCGACCGGGGAGGGGTTCTGGTTAAGGCGGTTTGGCCGATCAGGCGATCGGGCCGCCGCCATCCTTGGTGATTACCACCACCGATGGACGCGGCGGCATGTCGTCGCGGAAATCGGGCCAGCGGGTTGCCGGGTCGTCGAAGGTCGACGCCCTCTCAAAGCCCGGATAGTCCTTGGTCCCGTCGGCGGCGACATGCTGCACGGCGACGAACAGCGCGGTGTCGTCCGGGGTGAACCGGGGGCCGCACATCTCGGCGCCGACCGGCACCCGGAAGAACATCTTGCCGGTGCCGCGCAACTCGCCGTCGGTCTCCAAGGCCCAGACGCCGTCGGCGGTGCCGCTTCGGCTCCACGCGCTGCCCTGGTCGGTGGAGACCCACAGCCGGCCACGACTGTCGACCGCGCAATTGTCCGGCGAGGCGAACCAGCCGTTCTCTGTGGTCGCCGAATTCCACACTGCGCCGACTTCGGCGACCGACGGGTCGCCGCACTGGACCAGGATGTCCCAGCTGTAGGTCAGGGCACCATGGTCGCCGTTCGGCGGCGTCAGCTCGACGATGTGACCGAAACGGCTTTCGGCCCGCGGATTGACCGCGTCGACCTGCTCGGGCTTGCGCCGGCTGTTGTTGGTCAGCATGACGTAGACCTTGTTGGTCACGCGGTTCGGCTCCACGTCCTCGGGGCGGTCCATCGGCGTGGCGCCCAGCAGGTCGGACGCCAGCCGGGTCTCGATCATCACGTCCGCCTGGCTCTCGAAGCCGTTCTCCGGAGTCAGCGGACCGGCGCCGAATACCAGCGGCATCCAGGTGACGGTGCCTTCATCGGCAAACTTGGCGACGAACAGCGTGCCGCTGTCCAGCAGATCCATGTTCGCCGCGCGATCGTTCGGATCGTAGCGGCCGTCGGTGACGAACTTGTACAGGTAGTCGAAGCGCTGGTCGTCGCCCATGTAGACGACCACTCTTCCGTCGCCATTGACCAGGCTCTCCGCCCCTTCGTGCTTGAATCGGCCCAGCGCGGTGCGCTTGCGCGGAGTCGAGGTCGGGTCGAGCGGGTCGGTTTCGACCACCCAGCCGAAGCGGTTCGGCTCATTCGGCTCCTGGCTGACGTCGAAGCGCTTGTGGAACTTGCCCCAGGCGTACCATCCGCCGGCGACGCCGTAACGGTCGTGGTTGCGCTTCTCGCGGCCCTCCGGCGCTTCGCCGAGGAAATAGCCGTGGAAGTTCTCCTCGCCGGAGACGTAGGTGCCCCAGGGTGTGATGCCACCGGCGCAATTGTTGACCATACCGATGACACGTTTGCCGGCCGGGTCGGCGGAGGTCTTCATCCGCGCGTGACCGGCGGCCGGGCCGGTGATCTCCATCGCGGTGCTCAACATGGTGATGCGCCGCCCATAGGGGCTGTCGGGCACCACCGCCCAATTACCGTCGCCGCCGCGCTTCACTTCGATGATCGAGCCGCCATGGGCGGCCATCTCGATATCGACCAGGTCTTTGGTCATACCGGCGAATTCGGCGTCGCCGTCCTGCTTGCCCAGGCCGGAGAACATCAACTCTTCGTTGGTGTATTCGTGGTTGACGCAGAGCAGGCCGTGTTCTGCGCTGTTCGACCCGTATGGCAACGGCACATAGCCGATGAAGTCGCAGTTGTAGCCGAATTGCATCTCCTGGGCCGCCGCGCTCTGGCCCATCGGGTCGAAGGCGGGGGCGCCGGGGACCACCGGGTCGCCCCAGCGGATCAGAACCTCGGCGGAGTAGCCGGAGGCGACGTGGTGGGTTTCGTCGACTCCGTGGGAAATCTCATCGAAATCATAGCGTGACATCGCCGCCTTGGCCGGCGCGCTGACCAGTGCCGCCGGGCCCAGCGTGGCGGAAATCGCCGAGACGGCAAGCGCGCCGCGCATGACGTCGCGGCGGCCGAACCGCGTGTTGATCACGTCGCCGATTGTCGGCGTGGACGAGCGGGTGGTCGGTCGGTCCTC
>JABDIP010000411.1 GCA_013003675.1 Inquilinus sp. | reverse complement strand
ACCGTGGGCAGGTGACCGGGTGGCGGCTTCGTCGGATTGGGGCCGCCAACCGGTACTTCGAAGGCTACCGATACTCCGGATTGTCGAAGTCGAACCGGCAGCCCGCGGTCCAGGCCGCGCGCTGGTTGCCATGGGCCGGGATGCCGCCGGCGTCTTTGATCATCCGCGCCAGGTGCATCAGGTTCCAGGTCATGAAGGTGGTGTTGCGGTTGGTGAAGTCGTTCTCCGGGCCGCCGGAGTCCGGGTCCAGGTAGGAGGGCCCCGGCCCGGCCTCGCCGAGCCAGGCGGCGTCGGCCTGGGGCGGGATCACGTAACCCAGATGCTGCAGGGAATAGAGGATGTTCATTGAGCAGTGCTTGGCGCCGTCCTCGTTGCCGGTGACCAGGCAGCCGCCGACCCGGCCGTAATAGGCGTATTGCCCGGCATCGTTCAGCTCGCTGGAATTGGCGTAGAGCCGCTCGATCACCTTGGTGCAGACAGAGGATTTCTCGCCCAGCCAGATCGGCGTGGTCAGCACCAGGATGTCGGCCGCCTGGACCGTCTTGTAGATCGCCGGCCAGTCGTCCTTGGCCCAGCCATGCTCGGTCATGTCGCCATAGACGCCGTAGGCGATGTCGTGGTCGACGGCGCGCACCGCGTCTACCGACAGGCCGTTCTTCTCCATGATCGTCCGGGCGATGCCGACCAGCCCGTCGGTATGGGACGGCGCCGGCGACCGCTTCAGCGTGCAATTGATGAACAGCGCCTTGAGATCGGAGAAATCCCACTTGCTCTCGGTGCACCATTTTTCCTGTTGTTCGTTCAGCATGGTCCGTTTCCATTTCCTTGAAGTTGGGTTCGTAGGATCGACAGCGGCGATGACCGCGCCGAACAGGGGATACGGCCGGTCATTCGGCCGGCGCCTTCGCCGCCCGGGTGCCGCCGGCGGTGCGCAACGGCATCTCCCCGACCGGCCGGGATTCCTCGCACTCGCCGAGCCGCGCCGCCAGGCGGCCATAGGCGTCGGCTAGCGGCGCCGCCGACACGCCGTGCAGCAGCGCGCTGAGGCCGACGGTGACGATGGTCGCGACCAGAATCTCGTGCGCATGCGGGATCCCGGACCGCTCCACGATCAGTAGCGCGAACAGGATCGAGGCCAGCCCCCTGGGACCGAACCAGCCCAGGAACCAGACGGTCGGGAACCGGACACCGGTGCCGATCAGCGAGAGCGCGGCCGGTATCATCCGGATCAGGGTCAGGCTGAGCACGGCGTAGGCGACGATGTGCCAGTCCAGCCCGTGCAGGCCTTCCGGCAGCATGGCGGCGCCGAACACCAGGAAAGTGACCAGCATCAGCAACTGCCCCTCGGTCTCCATGAAGTCGAGCAGGAAACTGCAGCGATGGCGGATCGTGTTGCCGAAGACGAGCCCGGCGACGAAAGCGGCGATGAAGCCGTTGCCGCCGACCATCTCGGCCCCGGCGAAGGCGAGGAACGCCATCGCCAGGATGCCGATGCCCTGGAACGACTCGGTCATGAACCCGGCGGTGGCCGCTCCATCGACCAGACGGGCGCCGGCGTAGCCCAGCACGATCCCGGCCAGCGGCCCCAACGTGACCTGCAGCAGGCCGAAGGCGATCCAGTCGCGGCCACCGGACTCCGCCCCGGCCGCCGCGCTCGCCAGCGCCGCGAACAGCAGCACCGCCGGCAGGGCGATGCCGTCATTCAGCCCGCTCTCGACGTTCAGCGCCTGGCGAATGCGTACCGGAACCGCCCGCGCCGACACCACCGCCTGCCCCAGCGCCGCATCGGTCGGCGCCAGGACCGCGGCGAGCAGCGCCGCCTCCCACAGGGAGAAGGCCGGGAACAGCAGCAAGGTAACCCCGGCGCCGAGCAGCACTGTCAGCGGCAGGCCGATCAGCAGCATGCGTACCGGCAGGTTGTGATCCCGGCGCAGCAGTTTCAGATCGATCCGCGCCGCATCGGAGAACAGCACCAGCACGAGCGTCAGCTCGGCGATCAGGTGGATGACGCCGTGGCCGGGTTCGATCCTGGCGATGCCCAACCCGCCCGGCCCGACCGCGAGGCCGAACAGGATGAAGACCAGCGGCGCGGTGACGATCGTCCCCTCGACCTTGCGCGAGACGAGCCCGAAGGCGATCAAGCCGCCGCAGACGACGATCGCGCCGAGCAGATCCATTCTGACCCCCTGTTCGTCACTGCCGCGAGCCGGCCGACGGTGAATGCCCGTCGTTGATGCCGGACGACCGGCCCAGGTTACGCGCCGCCGGTCGGTCTGTCCCGCCAGGCGATCCCATGCCGGCCACCGCAAGGGTCTGAGTCTTAGCCGCTGACAATTCGCTCCATGGGTGTAGGCTGCCGGCTGCGCATGCCGAACCTGCCAAGACGATCCGAGACCTTGTTCGAGAAAGACCAGACGGGCGACCGCGATTCGTTCGACGACGCCGCCCTGGTCGAGGGGTTGCGCACCGGCAGCGCCCGCCACGCGGATCATCTCGTGCGCACCCATATCGGGCCGATGCGCGCGGTCGCCCGCCGCATCCTGGGCGGCGACGCCTTCGCCGACGATTGCGTGCAGGAGGCCTTTCTGAAGGCCTTCCGGAAGATCGACGGTTTCGAGGGCCGGTCCAGCCTGAAGACATGGCTGCACCGCATCACCGTCAACGAAGCGCTGATGAAGCTGCGCGCGCTGAAACGGCTGGACGAGCGGCCAATCGACCTGCTGATGCCGGAATTCGACGAAAACGCGTGCCGGATCGAGGCGGCCTGGCCCACTCTCGCCACCACGGAGGACATCCTGGAGCGCGAAAGCACCCGTGCCCTGGTCACATCGAAGATCCGCGAGTTGCCGGACAGCTACCGTATCGTGCTGCTGCTGCGGGACATCGAAGAGCTGGACACGGCCGAAGTGGCCAAGTTGCTGGACATAACGCAGGGCAACGTCAAGGTCAGGCTGCATCGCGCCCGATCGGCCTTGAAGAAGCTGCTGGAACCGGTCCTGCGCGGAGAGGTCGAATGAGCCGGGCCATGCCATCGCGTCCGTTGCGCCGGATCAAGGGCATGATCCTGAAGCGCATGCCCCTGATGGTCACCTGCGAGGAGTTCGAGAGCTTCATTCTCGCCTACCTCGAAGACGAACTGCCGAGGCGCCAGCGGGTCGTGTTCGAGTTCCATCTGAAGATCTGCCGCGAATGCCGCGACTATCTCGCCGCCTATCGGCGGACCGTCGAGTTGGGCAGAGCCGCCTTCGCCGACCCGTCCGCCGCGGTCCCGGACACCGTTCCGGAAGATCTGATCGCGGCCGTGCTGGACGCGCGAGACGCTTGAGCAGGCGAGTTGCCCGACTCGCCCGCCGATGCGGCATTTCATATCCACTTCCGTGAGCCCCCTCATGTGTGGATGAACTCATTGATTTAGGCTGAAGCTGGATCAGCGGTCGTCAGGGAGGGCCGAACGATTGGGCTATCACGTCACGATCCTGCGCACCGAAGGCCGGAAACGGCGGCCGATCAGCGGCGAGGAGCTGGCGGCGGCGGCAGGAACGATCCCCGAGCTGCGCTATGACGCGGCGGGCCCGTCGGTCGTCGACATTCGCGAGGGAGAAACGCGGGCCCGCCTCATTCTGAGCGACGGCGAGTTGTGGACGAAGAATCCCGACGAGGGGACCCTCGCCGTCATGATCCGGCTGGCCGAGGC
>JABDIP010000335.1 GCA_013003675.1 Inquilinus sp. | reverse complement strand
CGATCACCGCGCCCAGCTTGCCGATATCCCGGCCGATCTTGCCCTCGACCCAGGCCCGCCAGAGTTCGACCGCCCCGCGCGCCGAGGGCGGCGGGGCCTCGCCGGTCGGCAGCCGCGAGGCGTGCAGGCTGGAATCATGGTGGCGCAGCCGCAATGCGACGGCGTCCGCGGCGCCGCGCAATCGGGACACCTCCGACGCCGATGGCAGCCGCGACGGAGCCGGCAGCTGGACGCGATTGCCAGCGAAACCCGGCGGCTCGCCGCCGAAGGCGACGGTCACGTCATCGCGCTCCGCGATCGCCCGCAGGCACGCCGAAACGGCACGCTTCAGCGTCTCGGCGGGTCCGTCGTCGCCTTGGGTTGTCATCGTCGCTTCCGGTGGCGCACCAGGCGGATCAGGCCAGCGCCACGGTCTGGCCGGTCTCCGGCAGCTCGGTGCCGAGGCAGCGCTGGTAGTACTCGGCCACGACCGGCCGCTCGACCTCGTCGCACTTGTTCAGGAAGGTGGTGCGGAAGGCGAAGGCGAGATCGCCGCCGAAGATCTGCGCGTTCTCGGCCCAGGTGATCACCGTCCGCGGCGACATCACCGTGGAAATGTCGCCGGCGACGAAGCCGGCCCGGCTCAGATCGGCGACCCGCACCATCGCGCTGATCTGTTCGCGGCCCGCGTCGGTGTCGTAGGCCGGGACCTTCGACAGCACGATCGCCGTCTCCTCGTCATGCGGCAGATAGTTCAGCGTGGCGACGATGTTCCAGCGATCCATCTGGCCCTGGTTGATCTGCTGGGTGCCATGATAGAGGCCGGTGGTGTCGCCGAGGCCGACGGTATTCGTCGTGGCGAACAGCCGGAACGCCTTGTGCGGACGGATCACCTTGTTCTGGTCGAGCAGGGTCATCTTTCCCTCGACCTCCAGCACCCGCTGGATCACGAACATCACGTCGGGGCGCCCGGCGTCATACTCGTCGAACACCAGGGCGCACGGGTGCTGCAGCGCCCAAGGCAGCAGCCCCTCGCGATACTCGGTCACCTGCTTGCCGTCGCGCAGCACGATCGCGTCCTTGCCGACAAGGTCGATGCGGCTGATGTGGCTGTCCAGGTTGATGCGGATGCAGGGCCAATTCAGCCGGGCGGCGACCTGCTCGATATGGGTCGATTTGCCGGTGCCGTGATAGCCCTGGATCATGACCCGGCGGTTGTAGGCAAAGCCGGCGAGGATGGCCAAGGTCGTCTCGCGATCGAAACGATAGGCCTCGTCGATATTCGGCACATATTCGTTGCCGTGGCTGAATCCCGGTACCTGCATGTCGGATTCGATGCCGAAGGTCTGTTGTACGGAAACCTTGATGTCGGGAACGCTCTCGGGCGTCATCTGAGATGGCATGTGTTGTCGGTCCGGGATTAAGGGTTTCTGTCAGAGGATCGGGGTTTCGGATAGCGGTTCAAACGGCAAAGCAGGCCTTGAGGATGCCGAAGGCGCGGTTGATGGTCTTCAGCTTTTCCTCCGATTCCTTCGAGCCGCCATTGGCGTCCGGATGATGCTGCTTCACCAGTTCCTTGTACCGCGCCTTGATCGTGACGAACTCGATCGGCGCGGTCAGATCCAGCTCGGCCAGGGCGCGGCCCTCCTCGGTGGTCGCCTCCGGGCGGAGCGGCGGCATCTCTCCACCGGTCGACTCGCCAAGTCCATATTGCCGATACAGCGTCTCGCGGAGGCGCTGCTCATGGGCGCCCCAGCGCCCCAGCGGCCAAGTATGCCGTTGCCAGACGGTATCGAATCGCACCATGCGTTCGATTTCCAGTTCAGACAGCCCGGCATAGTAGTTCCAGGCCTTATTGTACTCGCGGACATGGTCGAGGCAAAACCAGTAATAGTCGCGAAGCCGGTCCGGCGATTTCGGCGCCCGGAAATCGCCGGCATAGGCGCAGCCCGGATGGTCGCAGCGGCGGGTCGCCGGCTGCTGGCGCAAATCGAAGGACAGCTTGGCTTCGCGCTTGTGTGTCCGCATCGCTGAAGTATGGTCGTGGCGGTGGTTAGTGACAAGGGTAGGACGGTCGCTTCAAGGGACCGTTAAGGCGTGCCGACGAGCGACCTTGCGAGGCCCGACCGGCGCCCCCACCTCACCCGGATCGGAATAGGGCAGGGTCTGGCCATGACAGTCGCCGAGCGCATCCGCAGCAAGATCGTCGCCGGCCTGGCGCCGTCGCGGCTCGACATCGTCGACGACAGCCAACGCCATGTCGGGCATGCCGGCCATGACGGGCGCGGCGAAAGCCATTTCACGGTCGTCGTCGTGGCCGATGCTTTCGAGGGCAAATCGCGGGTCGAGCGCCAGCGGCTGGTCTACGGCCTGCTCGCCGAGGAACTCGCCGACCGGGTCCATGCGCTGGCGCTCAGGACACTGACCTCGGCCGAAGCCGAACAGCGCTGAGCTATTCCGCCGCCCGATCGCCGGTATAGAAATCCGGCCAGTACTTCTCGACGATCTCGCTGTCGCTGGCGAAGGCGTGACAGCTGTTGAGCAGGGGCGGGCGTTGCCTGGCCGGCGCCGCCTCGTCGCAAGGCTCGCCATCGCCATGGCTGCCGGCGG
>JABDIP010000324.1 GCA_013003675.1 Inquilinus sp. | reverse complement strand
AGATCGACCGCGCCGGGCTCTACGATGCCATCTGGCAGGCCTTCGCCGTGCTGCTGCCGGTGCGCACGGTCGGCGTGATGGGCGACAGCCGCACCTACGACTTCGCCTGCGCCCTGCGCGCGGTGACGTCGACCGACGGAATGACCGCCGACTACTACCCCTTCCCGCACGATTTCCTCGGCCGCGTGGCGACCCGCATCATCAACGAGGTCCGCGGCATCAACCGGGTGACGTACGACATCACGTCGAAGCCGCCGGGGACGATCGAGTGGGAGTGACGGCAACAAGTTCGGTATCTTCCGCACAGGTAACTGTCTGCTACGGAAAGACTGATTCTCTCGCAAGTCTCTCAGGAATCCGCCCATTACGTTCGAGGCGCCGCCGGGTCAGCGCCCGATCGGGGCGGCGGTCTTTTCCGCCGCCGCCGGGGCCGGCGGGTCGTCCTCCCCGACCAGGCGCGACGCCTGCCGGAGTTCCGGGAAGGCGCGGTTTCACAGGGCGGCGACGGTGCCGGCGCGGAAGCCGCCGAGTTCGTTCGAGGCGCCGATGAACACCTGGTTGACCGCGTTGACCCGGCCGCGCAGCTCGTCCGGCGTGTAGCGCTGGACCAGTGTGGCGCGGATCGGCACGCTGACCCTGTCGCAGCCGCTGGCTTGAAGATCGACCGGCCGCGATACGTCAGGACCGCATAGATGGGACGGCCGATCTATGGCGGGGGCAGAGGACGGAACGCGATCTCGCCGTCTTCGGCGACCTCGAGGACATGGTTCACCATCGCGTCCGCCGGGTCGCCCCGCGCTTCCAGAAAGGCGATGGCGGCATCCAGAAGTTCGGCTGCCGTCTGTCGCCCGACATTCGGCAGGATGATCAGCCCCGGATGCAGATCGGCGGCTCCGACCAGCCTTCGGAAATCCCCGGCATTCTCGGTGACGATGATCAGGTCGCGTTCATAGGCGCGCGCAAGAACCTGGTCGTCGCGCTGCCCCCGCCCGCCGTAATCCAAGGGATGCTCGGCCACATGAAGACCCGTCTCGTTCAGGTCGCGGGCGATCCGGGGTGACAGGCATTCGTCGATGAACAAGCGCATACGGCGCGACGGGTTCCGTCACGCCGCGTTGCGGAACCGGCGCCGGTCCGGGCGCCCGCGCCGGGGGTGCGCTTCGGCGAACAGGGCTGCCGCCTCGAACGCCTCGCGCGGGATGTCCGGATAGTCGGCCGCGAAATCGTCGACGGTTTCGCCGCCCTTCAAGCGTGCGAGCACCGCATAGACCGTTAGCCGGGTTCCCCGGATCACCGGCGTCCCGCCCAGGATGTCGGGGTCGCTGACGATATGGGCGTCGCGCGTGGCCCGGTAGCGGGTCGCCGCCTCGAAATGCCCCGCCGCCAGTGTCGCCACATCGAGCGTCGCGCCCCGCGCGAACTCGACCGGCCCCAGGTCGCCATGGCGGAGTCGAAGGAGCTTCGTCCAGATCGCCTTCTTATGCTTAACCGGCAGATCGACGAGCTCGGCGCGCTTGAGCGCCGCGAAATAGGCAACCGCATAAACTGAAACGTACAAAGTGCCGCCGCCCTTCAGACGCGGCGCGCGCTTGCGGGTGGCGATGACGCGCGCTTCGACAGCCTTCTCGACGACGGCCTTGGACACGCCGGCAAGCTCGGCGGTCTCGCGGAGAGTGAGGTCGGCGGTTGCGGACATAATTCGCTCCTTATCAAGGGTGAATATAGAGGCGATGGTGCAAAACACAAGAGGTTCAGCGTTGGAGGCGAGGTGCAGGAGTGAGCAAAGCCCTCATGCGGGCTCGGATGAGGCGGCTGCCGTCGCCGGTGGCACCCCGCCCAGCGGTCCATCCTCCCCGTCTAGCCGCGACGCCTCTCTGAGTTCCGGAAACGCGCGGTACCAGAGGGCGCAGATGCCCAGCGCGGTGACGGCGCCGCCGGCGATCGCGGCGATCGGACCGACCAGGGCGGCGACGGTGCCGGCGCGGAAGCCGCCGAGTTCGTTCGAGGCGCCGATGAACACCATGTTGACCGCGTTGACCCGGCCGCGCAGCTCGTCCGGCGTGTGGAGCTGGACCAGCGTGCTGCGGATGAGCACGCTGACCATGTCGCAGCCGCCGGCCAGCGCCAGGGCGAGGATCGACAGCCAGACCGTCTTCGACAGGGCGAAGACCAGGGTGAACAGGGCGAAGCCCGCGACCGCGGCGAACATGATCGTGCCGGCGTGGCGCGCGATCGGGCGGTTCATCAGGACCAGCGCGACCAGAATGGCGCCGGCCGCCGGGGCGGCCCGCAACAGCCCGAGGCCGACCGCGCCGATCGCCAGCACGTCGCGCGCATAGACCGGCAGCAGGGCGACGGCGCCGCCCAGCAGCACGACGAAGAGATCGAGCGAGATCGCCCCGAGGATGATCCGCTTGCGCCGGATGAACCGGACGCCGGCGAGAATCTCCGACCAGCCCCGCCGCCCCGCCGACAGGCGCTGCGGCACGGCTGGCAGCGCGGCGATCAGCGCCGCGGCGGCGAGGAAGAAGGCGAGCGAGACGCCGTAGGCGGCCGGCGCGCCGAGGCCATAGAGCAGCCCGCCGGCCAACGGCCCGGAGATCGTCGCGACCTTGTTCACGCTGCCGATCGGCGCCAGCGCCCGCGTCAGATGCTCGGGCACCACCAGGTTGGGCACCATTGCCTGCCGCGCCGGGTTGTAGAAGGCGCGCGCCGCGCCGAACAGCCCGAGCAGCGCGAAGA
>JABDIP010000452.1 GCA_013003675.1 Inquilinus sp. | reverse complement strand
CGCGTCTGGGATCCGCTTGTCCGGGTCTTTCACTGGGCGCTCGTTGTCGCCTTCGCCGTCGCCTACCTGACCGAGCACGACGACGGGGTCGGGCTGGTCCACGAATGGGCCGGCTACATCGTTGCCGGTCTGGTCGCCGTCCGCGTGCTTTGGGGGCTGGTCGGCCCCAGACATGCGCGGTTCGGGGATTTCCTCTACCGCCCTTCCACCGTATTCGCCTATCTGGGCGACCTCTTACGCTCGAAATCCAAGCGCTATCTCGGCCACAGCCCCGCCGGCGGCGCCATGGCGGTGGTGCTGCTGCTTTCGCTGGCGGCGACGGTCGCGACCGGCATGGCAACCCTGGCCGCCGAGGATGGGCGGGGGCCGCTGGCCGGCCTGATCGCCGTACCGGCGATGCCGCGCGACAGCGCCGAATTCTCCCTGGATCGTCGCGAGGGCGACGAGGAGGATGACGACGACGATGAGGACGAACGCGCAGAGACGCTCGAGGAATTGCACGAATTCTTCAGCAACCTCACGCTGATCCTGGTATTCGCGCATATCGGCGGCGTCGCCCTCGCCAGCTTCGCTCACCGGGAGAACCTGGTCCGCGCCATGGTGACTGGCGACAAGCGGCCGCTCTAGGTCGACCAGGGAAAGGGGCATCCCGCAATGTCCCTCGCGATGCCCGGTGTTCTTGTTATATTCCGGTAATGGATGCCCGGCCCGCCCTGCCCGACGACCCGTTGCCGCCGCTGTTCACGGGCTGGTTTGCGCAGCGCGGCTGGGTGCCGCACGCCCACCAGCTGGGGATGCTGGATGCGGCGGCGGCCGGCGACAACGCCCTGCTGATCGCCCCGACCGGCGGCGGCAAGACCCTGGCCGGCTTCCTGCCCAGCCTGGTCGAGCTGGCGGAACGGCCGCGCCCCGGCTGGGGCCGTGGCAGCCTGCACACGCTCTACATCTCGCCCTTGAAGGCGCTGGCGGTCGACATCCACCGCAACCTGGAAATCCCGATCGCCGAGATGCGACTGACCATCCGCCACGAGACGCGGACCGGCGACACACCGGCCGACAAGCGCGAGAGGCAGCGCCGCCATCCGCCGCACATGCTGATGACGACGCCGGAAAGCCTGGCGCTGATGCTCTCCTATACGGACGCGAAACAGATCTTCGGCGGGCTGCGCTGTGTGATCGTGGACGAGCTGCACGCGCTGGCCGGGATCAAGCGGGGGGACCTGCTGGCGCTGGGGTTGGCCCGCTTGGCCGCCCTCGCCCCCGCCTGCCGCCGGGTCGGCCTGTCCGCCACCGTCGCCCATCCGCAGGCGCTGACCGCCTGGCTGTCGAAAACCGGCCGTGCCGATGCCGGCGACGTGCGCGTGGTGACCGGCCCGCCCGGCCTGCAGCCGGAGATGTCGATCCTGAAAACCAAGGAACGGCTGCCCTGGTCGGGCCATATGGCGGTCCATGCCATCGCCGAGGTCTATCAGCGGATCCGCGACGCCGGGACCACGGTCGTTTTCGTCAACACCCGCGCCCAGGCCGAACTGGTCTTCCAGGAGCTCTGGCGGCTGAACGAGGACACGCTGCCGATCGCCCTGCACCACGGCAGCCTGGCGCGCGAGCAGCGCCGCAAGGTCGAGGCGGCGATGGCGGCCGGGAATCTGCGCGCCGTCGTCGCCACCTCCTCCCTCGACCTCGGCATCGACTGGGCGGCGGTCGATCTGGTGGTCCAGGTCGGGGCGCCGAAGGGGGTGAGCCGGCTGCTGCAACGGATCGGCCGCTCCAACCACCGGCTCGACCTGCCGTCGCAGGCGCTGCTGGTGCCGGCCAACCGGTTCGAGGTGCTGGAATGCCGCGCCGCCATGGACGGTGTGCGGGAGATGACCCTGGACGGCGACCCGCCGCCGCCGGGCGGGCTCGACGTGCTGGCGCAGCACGTCACCGGCACCGCCTGCTCCGGCCCCTTCGACGCCGAGTCTCTTTATGCCGAGGTGACCAGCGCCGCCCCCTATGCCGCTCTGGCCCGGCACGATTTCGACGATGTGCTCGACTTCGTCGCCACCGGCGGCTACGCGCTCGGCGCCTATGAGCGCTATCGCCGGCTGAAAAGCGACGGGAAGGGCCGCTGGCGGGTCGCCGGACCCGGCGTCGCCCGCGCCTATCGGATGAATGTCGGCACCATCGTCGAGGCGGTGACGCTGAAGGTGAAGGTTCGGCGCGGCCCGCTGCTGGGCGAGGTGGAGGAGTATTTCGCCAACGGCCTGGTGCCCGGCGACACCTTCATGTTCGCCGGGCAGTTGCTGCGTTTCGAGGGCATCCGCCAGACGGTATTGCTGTGCAGCCGCGGCGGCGAGGGCGACCCGAAGGTGCCGGCCTATGGCGGCGGCCGCCTGCCGCTCTCCACCCATCTCGCCGACCGGGTGCGGGCGATGCTGGAGGACCCGGGCGCCTGGCGGCACCTGCCGGCGGCGGTGCAGGAATGGCTGCGTCTCCAGGGCTATCGCTCGGTGTTGCCGAAACGGAACAACCTGCTGGTCGAGACTTTCCCGCGCGGCGGCAAGTTCTTCATGGTCGCCTATACCTTCGAGGGCCGAAACGCGCACCAGACCCTCGGCATGCTGCTGACCCGGCGCATGGAGCGCGCCGGCCTCGGCCCGCTCGGCTTCGTCGCCACCGACTACGTGCTGGCCACCTGGAGCCTGGAGCGGCCGACCGACATGGCGAGCCTGTTCGCCGAGGACATGCTGGGCGACGATCTGGAGGCCTGGATTGAGGAATCCAGCCTGCTGCGGCGCACCTTCCGCAACGTGGCGGTGATCGCCGGGCTGATCGAGCGCCGCTATCCCGGACAGGAGAAGACCGGCCGCCAGGTCACCATCAGCTCGGACCTGATCTACGACGTCCTGCGCCAGCACGAGCCCGACCATGTGCTGCTGCGCGCCACCCGCGCCGACGCGGCGCGGGGACTGACCGATATCGAGCGGGTCGGCGCCCTGCTGAAGCGCGCCGCCGGGCGCATCGAGCACCGCAGGCTCGACCGCATCTCGCCGCTGGCGGTGCCGATCCTGCTGGAGATCGGCCGCGAGCAGGTCTATGGCGGCGCCGTCGACCGGCTGCTCGACGAGACGATCGACGCCCTGCTCGCCGACGCGATGCCCGAACTGTCGGAGCGGGCGGCCGGACAGCCCGCGCTCCCCTTATGACCGCTTGCCTGGCGTTGCCCGACCGCCTATCCAGGATCGTCCACTTCGCCGGAGCAGACCGATCGGCATTCTTCCTCCTCCGACCCAGGCCGTGCTGACCGTCAACGGCGTCGAACTGGTCGCCGACCGCTGCGGCGTGCTGTGGTGGCCGGCGCGGTCCACGGTCGCGGTCGCCGATCTGCATCTGGAAAAGGGCTCCGGCTATGCCGCCCGGGGGGCCCTCGTGCCGCCATACGACACGACCGAGACACTGGCGCGCCTGACGGAAGTGATCGTGCGGTTGCAGCCGGAGCGGGTGATCTGCCTCGGCGACAGCTTCCATGACCGGGGTGCGGCCGGACGGCTGGCACCGGCCGACGCCGCCCGGCTGTCGGCCCTGATCGCTGGACGGGACTGGATCTGGATCGCCGGCAATCACGATCCATCACCACCGGACGTCTGGGGCGGCCGCGTGCTCGGCAGCCTGACCGACGGGGCGCTGGTATTCCGCCACGAGGCGCAGCGCGGAGCGGTTGGCGAGCTCTCCGGCCACTACCATCCGAAGGCGACGATCCGCACCCGTGGCCGGCGGGTGACCGCACGCTGCTTCGTCGGCGACGGAAGGCGGCTGATCCTGCCGGCCTTCGGCGCCTATACCGGCGGGCTCGACGTGCTGGACCCGGCCATCGCCGGGCTGCTGGACCGCCGCTTCCATGTCCATCTGGTCGGCCGCTCACGCCTCTACAGCCTGCCGCGCGGCGCCCTGGTCCACTGATCGCTTCGTTCGCGAGGCAAGTGATCCGTCGCGCCGCCGGCCACGTACAAATCCGGTGCACAATGACCAAGAGCTTCGAGCCGCCATGCGCCAGGGAACGGCCGCGACGTCCGCCGTCGACCACTCACCTGCGGTCGCCGCCGCGCCGGATCGCCAGCGGCCCGCCGCGCGGAATCCGTCTACCGATCGTCCGATCCGGTAGGCATCGGCCATTCCAGCATGGTTAGCACCGCCGCCCCGACCGTCGTATGGTTCCGCCAGGATTTGCGTCTGGCCGACAACCCGGCTCTGGCCGACGCCATCACCGCTGGCGGGCCTGTCATTCCCGTCTTCATTCTGGACGAATCCGAGCCGCGCCCGCCCGGTGCGGCCGGCCGCTGGTGGCTGCACCACAGTCTGGCCCGGCTGGGCGCTTCCTTGGCCGAGCGGGGCAGTCGCCTAGTGCTGCGTCGCGGCGACAGTGCCGCCGAGTTGGATCGGCTGATCGACGAGACCTGTGCCGGCCGCCTGGTCTGGAACCGTCGCTACGAGCCGGCGGCGGTCGATCGCGACGGCAAGCTGAAGCAGACGCTCCGGGCGCGCGGCATCGAGGCACGCAGCTTCAACAGCGCCCTGCTGGTCGAGCCTTGGCAGGTGAAGACCGGCGGCGGCGGGCCGTACAAGGTCTACACGCCGTTCTGGCGGGCGACGCGCGAGAGGCTTGGCACGGAACCACCGCGTCCGGCAGCGGCGCCGACGACGCTCGAAACTCCCGATATCTGGCCGGCCAGCGACCGGCTCGAGGCGTGGGAGTTGTTGCCGACCGCGCCCGATTGGGCGGGGGGCATGCGGCAAAGCTGGACCCCCGGCGAGGCCGGCGCCCTGGACCGCCTGTCGCGCTTTCTCGATGACGGTCTCGACCGCTATGGCGAGCGGCGCAACCGGCCGGACATCGACGGCACTTCGGCGCTGTCGCCGCATCTGCACTGGGGCGAGATCGGGCCGCGGCAGATCTGGCACGCGGTCGCCGCCCGGCTGGAGAGCGGCGCCCTCACCGGACGCGAGGCGCAGGCGGAGAAATACCAGAAGGAGCTTGTATGGCGGGAATTCGCCTATCACCTGCTCTACCACTTCCCGCGGATCGTCGACCGGCCGCTCGATACGCGCTTCGACGGTTTTCCTTGGCGCCAGGACACCGGCGCGGCAATTGCCGCCTGGCGCCGCGGCATGACCGGCTATCCGATCGTCGACGCCGGCATGCGCCAGCTCTGGCAGACCGGCTGGATGCACAACCGGGTGCGGATGATCGTCGCCTCGTTCCTGACCAAGCACCTGCTGGTGCCCTGGCAGGAAGGCGAGGCCTGGTTCTGGGACACGCTGGTCGACGCCGACCTCGCCAGCAACGCGGCGAGCTGGCAATGGGTCGCCGGCTGCGGCGCCGACGCCGCGCCCTTCTTCCGCATCTTCAACCCGATCCTGCAGGGCGAGCGGTTCGATCCCGACGGCGCTTACGTCCGCCGCTTCGTGCCTGAACTGGCGGCGCTGCCGACGGACTACATCCACGCGCCCTGGCAGGCCCTCGACGAGGTCTTGTCGGACGCCGGCGTGGCGCTGGGCGAAACCTATCCCGAACCGATCGTCGACCATCCGGCGGCCCGCCGGCGGGCGCTTGCGGCCTTCGACGCCATCAAGAACGACGGCGCCAAGACGATTCCGATCCCCATGACACCGAGCAAGAAGAGAGCGACCGCATGAAGATCGCCATCATCGGCACCGGCATCAGCGGCATGGCCGCCGCCTGGCTGCTGCACCGCGACCACGAGATCACCGTCTTCGAACAAAACGGCCATGTCGGCGGACACTCCAATACGGTGATGGTCGAGGAAGAGGGCCTGGACCCGGTCCCGGTCGATACCGGTTTCATCGTCTACAACGAGGCGACGTACCCCAACCTCGTGCGGCTGTTCGAACACCTCGAGGTGCCGACGGAGGCCAGCGACATGTCATTCGCGGTGAGCATCGACCGCGGCCGGCTGGAGTATTCCGGCACCAACCTCGCCGCCTTGTTCGCGCAACGGCGCAACCTGCTGCGCCTGTCGCACTACGCGATGCTGCGCGACATCGTGCGCTTCTATCGCGAGGCGCCGGCACTGATGGCGGCCGGCAGCAGCCCGTCGCTGTCATTGGGCGACTACCTCGCCGCCGGCGGCTATGGCCGCGGTTTCGTCTACAACCACCTGCTGCCGATGGGGGCGGCGATCTGGTCGGCGACGATGGCGGAGATCATGGCCTTCCCGGCCGAGAGCTTCGTCCGCTTCTTCCACAATCACGGCCTGCTGAAGATCAACGACAGGCCGCAATGGCGCACCGTCAGCGGCGGCAGCCGCGAATACGTCCGGCGCCTCACCGCCGGGTTCGCCGACCGCATCCACCGCAACCGGGCGGCGGTGGCGCTGCAGCGCGACCCGGCCGGGGTCACCGTCGCCGACGGCACCGGCGGTTGCGAGCGTTTCGACCAGGCGATCGTCGCCGCCCATGCCGACCAGGCGCTCGACCTTCTGCTCGATGCCTCGGCGGAGGAACGCCAGGTGCTGGGCGCCTTCCGCTACACCGAGAACCGCGCGGTGCTTCATGGCGACCCGTCGCTGATGCCGCGGCGCAAGCGCGCCTGGGCGAGTTGGAACTACCTGAGCGACGGGCGCGAGAAGGGCAACGGAGTGTCGGTCACCTATTGGATGAACCGATTGCAGAACATCGATCGGTCGCAGCAGGTCTTCGTCTCGCTCAACCCGCTTTCCGAGCCGTCGGCCGAGCTTACCCATGCCAGCTTCGTCTATGATCACCCGGTATTCGATCAAGCGGCGGTGAGCATGCAGGCGGAGATCGGCGGCATCCAGGGACGACAGCGGACATGGTTCTGCGGCGCCTATTGCGGCTTCGGCTTCCACGAGGACGGGCTGTCGGCCGGCCTCGCCGTCGCCGAGGCGCTCGGCGGCCAACGTCCCTGGCGCTGCGATGACACATCGCCGGCCGGGCGCAACGCGGCACCGGTCGCGATCGGCGAACTCGCGGCGGCGGAATGACCGGCGCCCCGCCCGATGCCGGCACCTCGGCGCTCTATTTCAACCGGGTGATGCACAAGCGGCTGCGGCCGTTCACCCATCGCTTCGACTACCGCGTCTTCTCGCTCTGGCTCGACCTGCAGGAGGTTCCGCGGCTCGCGCGCCGGCTGCGGCTGTTTTCGCACAACCGCTTCAACCTGTTCGCCTTCCACGACCGCGATCACGGATCGTGCGACGGCGGCGGGGTGCGCCGCCATGTCGACCGGGTTCTGAACCGGGCCGGCATCGACCTTGCCGGCGGTCGGGTGCACCTGCTCTGCTTTCCGCGGGTGCTGGGCTACGTCTTCAACCCGCTCAGCATCTACTTCTGCCGCCACGCCGACGGGTCGCTGCGGGCGGTGCTCTATGAGGTGCGCAACACACTCGGCGACATGCACAGCTATCTGCTGCCGGTCGCGCAGGACCGCAATCCCGAGGAGCCGATCGTCCAGGCCTGCGACAAGGAAATGTACGTCTCCCCCTTTATCGAAATGGCCGCGCGATATCGCTTCCGGGTCAAGGAGCCGGATGAGCGCCTGTCGATCCTGATCCGTGAATCGACGCCCGAGGAAGAACTGCTGCTGGCCACGATGACCGGCCGCCGCGTGGCGCTTTCCGACGCGACCCTGCTACGCGCCTTCTTCGCCCATCCGCTGATGACGCTAAAGGTGATGGGCGCGATCCATTGGCAGGCGCTATGGTTGTGGCTGAAGGGCGCCGCCTTTCACCGCCGGCCGAAGCCGCCGGCGGCACCCGTCAGCTACTGCCTTGCAGAGACGCCGGAAGACTCTGTCCCATGACCCACGAAAGACTGCCGCGCCAAGGCGGCGAGATCGAAACGACGATACCGAACCCGATAGTTGACCGCCCCTATCGCCCGGGCCGCGCCATGCGCTGGCTGTTGACACTGGCTCGCAACATCCAGGTCGGCAGTCTGACCTTCGTCTTTCCCGACGGCTCGAAGGAGTGCATGACCGGGCCGGAGCCGGGACCGCAGGCGGTATTCGAGGTTCACCATGAACGGATCGCGCGGCGCTTCATCATTGGCGGCACGCTGGGCTTCTGCGAGGCCTATCTCGACGGCGACTGGTCGAGCCCGGACATGGAGACGCTGTTCGTCGTCACGCTGCTGAACGAGCACCGCCTGCAGGAGTTGCTCGCCGGCCGGGGCTGGTACCGCGCCGTGCAGTTCCTCAGTCACGCCATGCGCCGCAACAACCGTCGCGGCGCCAAGCGCAACATCGCCTATCACTACGATTTGGGGAACGCCTTCTACGAGAAGTGGCTGGATCCCAGCATGACCTACTCCAGCGCGGTTTTCGACCGTCCCGAAGCCGGGTCCGACCTCAGCGCCGCCCAGCATCGCAAATACCAGGCGCTGGCCCGTCGGATGGGCCTGGCGGCCGACCACCACGTGCTGGAGATCGGTTGTGGCTGGGGCGGATTCGCCGAATTCGCGGCCGGCGAGGTCGGCGCGCAGGTCACCGGCATCACCATCAGTCGCGAGCAGCACGATTTCGCCCGCCGGCGCATCTTCGAAGCGGGCTTGGCGGAGCGCGTGGATATTCGCCTGCAGGATTATCGCGAGGTCGACGGGCAGTTCGATCGCATCGCCTCGATCGAGATGTTCGAGGCGGTCGGCGAGGCCTATTGGCCGCGTTTCTTCGGCACGCTGCGCGAGCGGCTGGTATCGGGCGGTGGCGCAGCACTGCAGATCATCACCATCGCCGACCGCTATTTCGAGGAGTACCGGCACAAGGCGGACTACATCCAGAAGTACATCTTCCCCGGCGGCATGCTGCCGAGCCCTTCGGAACTGCGCGGCCAGCTTCGCACCGCCGGCCTGACGCTGCGTGAGATGGCCGGGTTCGGCGGCGACTATGCCCAGACCCTGCGACTGTGGAACGAGCGCTTCCAGGCGGCGTGGCCGGAGATCCAGCCGCTCGGTTTCGACGAAAGGTTCAAGCGCATGTGGGAGCAGTATCTCCACTATTGCGCCGCCGGTTTCGGCGTCGGCACCATCGACGTCGTCCAGCTCGCCGTCACCCGCGACTAGCTGTCGACACCGTCGCCGCCGATCCGATGTCCGAACCGCGGCCGACGCCGACCCACCTGACCGTGCTGCTCGCTTACGGCGCGCCGGCGCTGCCGCTGGCGGCGCTCAGCCTGCCGGCCTATATCCTGCTGCCGAGTTTCTACGCCGCCGAAATCGGCCTGGGCTTCGCCAGCGTCGGCTTCGTTCTGCTGGTCGCGCGCATCTGGGACGTCGTCACCGACCCGCTGGTCGGCCAGTTGAGCGACCGGCTGGACACGAGGTTCGGCCGGCGGCGACCCTGGTTGGTGGCGGGCGCCCCGCTGGTGATGACGGCGGTCTGGTTCCTGTTCGTGCCCGGACACGGCGCCGGGGCAGCGCATCTGCTCGGCTGGAGTCTCGTCCTCTACACCGGCTGGACGATGATGATCCTGCCGCTGACCGCCTGGGGCGCGGAACTGTCCACCGACTACAACGAGCGCAGCCGTATCGCCGCCTTTCGGGAAACCGCGATCATCTGCGGCACGTTGCTGGCGCTCGGCCTGCCCCTGCTGATCGGCAACGGCGACGGACCGTCGGACGGCCAAGCGCTGGAGCCGATCGCCTGGGCGGTGATCGCCCTGCTGCCGCCGAGCGTGATCGCGCTTCTGGTCCTGGTCCCGGAGCCGGCCCGCCGCTCCCGGCGGCGGATCACCATCCGCAAGGGGATCGCGGTGATCGCCGCGAACGCGCCCTTTCGCCGGCTGATCGCCGCCTATCTGATCAACGGTATCGCCAACGGGCTGCCGGCGACCCTGTTCGTGTTGTTTGTCGCCAACGTGCTGGAGGAACCGGGCAATACGGCGATCCTGCTGTTCGTCTACTTCCTGTCCGGCATTCTGGCGGTGCCGTTCTGGCTGCGCCTCAGCTATCGGTTCGGCAAGCACCGCACCTGGTGCTACGCGATGATCTGGACATCGCTGATCTTCATCTGGGTGCCGTTTCTCGGTGCCGGCGATTTGTGGTGGTTCGCCGCGGTCTGTGTCCTGACCGGCGTCAGCCTCGGGGCCGATCTGGTGCTGCCGTCCTCGATGCAGGCGGATGTCGTCGACCTCGACACCGCGGAATCGGGCGACCAGCGTACCGGCCTCTATTTCGCGCTCTGGGGGATGGTGACCAAATTCGCCTTGGCGCTCGCCGTCGGGCTCGCTTTTCCGCTGCTCGAACTGGTCGGCTTCGAGGATGGCGCCAGCAACGACCCGGCGTCGCTGTTCGCCGTGTCCGGGCTCTACAGCCTGGCGCCGGTGATCTTCAAGGCCTTCGCCATCGTATTGGTTTGGAGGTTTCCGCTCGACGCCGAGCGCCTGTCGGAAGTCCGTAGGCGCATCGACGCGGTGGATGGATCGCAATAGAGCGGATCGGGACATGATGCCACGCACGCTGGTTCTTTGCCTGGCCTTCCTGTTCGCGTTGACGGGATGTAGCAGCATGAAGCCGCAGGATTTCGCCGGCACGACGCCGACCTTTGCCCTGGAGGACTATTTCGACGGCAAGGTTCGCGCCTGGGGCATCTTCCAGGACCGGTTCGGCCGCCTGCGCCGCCAGTTCGTCGTCGACATAACCGGTACCTGGGACGGCGAGACGCTGACCCTCGTCGAGGATTTCGTCTACGACGACGGCGAGTTGGACCAGCGTATCTGGCACATCCGCAAGCTGGACGAGCACCGTTACGAAGGCACCGCCGACGACGTGGTCGGCACCGCCGTCGGCATCGCCTATGGCAACGCGCTAAACTGGTCGTACGATTTCGATCTTCTGGTCGGCGAGCGCCGCATCCGGGTCCGCTTCGACGACTGGATGTTCCTGCAGGACCAGGAAGTGATGATCAACCGCGCGGAAGTCATCAAATGGGGCTTCACCCTTGGCGAGGTCAGCATCTTCTTCACCCGCCAGGACCAGGACGACATCGCCCGGCAAACCGCCGCAGCCGCCGAGGCCGCCGAATAGCGACCCGCCCTATTTCCCCGTGGCGCGCGCGACCAACGGGAAATAGAGCCGGTAGGGGAGGCTGCGCAGCAGCTTCAGCCCATAGGTGAAACGGCGCGGGAAGGTGATCTCGAATCCGGATCCGGCCAGCCCGTCGACCAGCCGGTCGGCGGCCTTGTCGACATCCATCAGGAAGGGCATCGGGAAATTGTTCTTGTCCGTCAGCGGGGTCTTCACGAAGCCCGGGTTGACCACCTGCACCTTCCGCCCCAGCCGGTCGAAATCGAAGCGGAGCCCCTCGCAGAAATTGATCAGCGCCGCCTTTGTGGCGCCATAGGCGAGGGAACCGGGCAGGCCGCGATAGCCGGCGACCGAGGAGACCACGGCCAGATGCCCCTTTCCGGTCTCCAGCCAATGAGGCATCAACGCGCCCACGCAGCCGACCGTGCCCATCAGGTTCAGGTTCACCTGCTTGCCGAAAGCGTCCAGATCGAGCTCGTCGGCCCGGTCCGGCAGGTAAAGCCCGGCATTGAGGACCGCCAGCGCAACGCCGCCATGATCCGATACCAAGCCCTCGACGGCCTTTTCGACCTGCTGTCGGTCGGCGACGTCGCACAGGACCGGGACGATCCTGCCGGGCGTGGCCTCGGCCGCCGCGGCCAGTTCCGTCAGCGCGTCCTCACCACGGGCGCTGGCGGCAACGGTCCAGCCGTCGCGGGCCAGGCGCAAGGCCACCGCGCGTCCGATCCCCGAACTGGCGCCGGTGACCCAGGCGCAACCGTCGCTCGCTGCGTTCATTGACTAGGCTCCGTTCTTGGGAACGAGTAAGCAGTGCATCGGCTCGCCCGGTGGCAGCCGGCCCGTGCGCCGATCCGTCACGTGGGTTGGTAGGTGATCGGCGCGCCGCGCGCCATGAAGTCCAGCTTCACCCAGCGGCCATCGGACGTGTACCAGATGTCGAGGTCGAGATCGCCGCTGACGCTGAAGCGATCGGCGGCAACCGGCACACCGTCGACCACCACCGCGTCTTGTCCCGCCGGCTTGACGTCGACCGACAGCAGCCGACCCCGCTGGGTGTCGAGTATGGTGGACCGATGGATCGTCTCGCGGTTCCAATAGCTGCTGGTGAGCGTTTCCGGCGGGCAGCGAAAGCGCCCTGCGGCGCCGTCGACCAGCAGGTCGCGACCGTCCTGCCGCACCGTCAGCCGATAGTCGCGCCCGTCGTCATAGGTCTCGCTGTCGAGCGACACCAGCCGGCCATCCTCCCACACTTCGATATTGCGATGGGCATACCGATAGAAGGTGAAAGGGCCGATCTTGTACTCAAGCCGGATATCGATCTCGGCGGTCAGGCGGCCACTCTCGTCCCGGATGGTCACGACGTGCTCGCCGAGCGGCGCGCCATCGCGAAAAACCGCGAAACGCAGCGGCTCCCGATAAGGATGCGCCGCAACCGCCGGCGGCACCAGCAATCCCAACCCCATCGCGCCGGCACCGGCGACGAAGCCGCGGCGGCCGAGCGCAGCGATGGCGCCGGTGGTGTCGATCTTGGTCTCTCTACTCAACTTGACTGCCCGCTATGGCTCGTCGCCGCCCTTGCCGCCGATGGCGGTTCGCCCCGGAGGCGAGGGCAGCGGCCTCGACTTTGCCCGGAAGACTATACGTTGCCGGACCGCCCTTGGACCATTCGACGGCGATCGCCCCGCCGGCCGGGGACGCTTCGGCCGACCGCATGCGAGGGCTACCGCAAGGCGTCGAGATCGAGGGGCTGGCGCTCGCCCAGCCAGATCGCGTGATCCGTGTGGTCGGCGATGTCGTCGCCGGTCTCCGGATGGATGAACACGGTCAAGCCGCGCCGGTTGAGGGCGAGCCATGGCACGACCGCGGCGAAGAGGTTGGGCGGGAAGGCGACCTGATAGCTCCAGGCGGGGTGCGGCCCGACCGGCCGGTCGTGCCAGCGGCCCATGCGCACCGGAAATGCCGCCTCCAGCGCGCCTCGAACGGCCACGGCAACCCCCTTGCTGCCGGCGTCGTAGTAGACGTGGGCGTGGTAGCCGGTGATGGCGTCGGGTGTCGCGCCGGTCATTGGCGAGCCGGCCGAGTGCCGCCCTGGGGCGGGACTCGGCCGCCTCTTCTCAGCCCAACACTGCCGCGCGTTGGCGCAGCATCGTTTGCTCCATGCGGGCGCTGTACGGCGCCGCCTGGTGTAGGAAGTCCATGTAGGAGGCATGAACGCGGGCGGTGAACGGGTCGCTGGCGCCGATCTCTTCCAGCGCCTCGAGGCTCACGCGCCCCAACTCGGCGACGATGGCGTCGCTGAACTCGCGTAGTTGGACGCCATGCTCCTCGACCAGCGGCCGCAGCGAGACGACGTTGTGGTAGTGGAAATCCGCCACCGTCTCGTCCGCGACCGATTGCGCGGCGTATTGCACGATCTTCTGCAGGTCGGGCGGCAGCACCTCGTACTTCGCCTTGTTGACCACCACTTCCAGCCCCGGGCCCGGCTCGTGGAAAGCCGGCGTGTAGTAGTATTTGGCGACCCGGTGAAGGCCGAAGGCGAGGTCGTTCCATGGCCCCACCCATTCCGCCGCGTCGACGGTACCGGCCTGCATGGCCGGGAATATCTCGCCCGGCGGCAACAGCACGACGGCGGCGCCGAGACGCCGGAACACCTCGCCGCCGAGACCGGCGATGCGGATCTTCAGGCCCCGGATATCATCGAGCGTGTTGATTTCCTGGCGGAACCAGCCCCCCGCCTGGACGCCGCTGGAACCGGCATAGAACGCCTTCACGCCCAACCCGGCATAGGCCTCGTCCCACAATGCCTGTCCACCGCCATGATAGAGCCAACCGGCGAGTTCCACCGCGTTCAATCCGAACGGTACTGTCGTGAAGTAGTTGAGGGAGGGTGTCTTGCCGACCCAGTAATAGGGCGTCGCATGCATGATGTCGGCATTGCCGCTCTGTACCGCATCCATCGACTCGAATGGCGGGACCAGCTCGCCGCCGGCGTAGAGCTTGATGGTCAGCCGGCCATCGCTCATCTCGGTGATGCGGTCGGCGACGCGCTGGGCGTTGACGCCGACACCCGGGGCGCCTTTCGGCCACGGTGTCACCATCGTCCACTCGGTGCGGCCCTGCGCAATCGCCGGGGCGGCGACCGCCGCTGCCGCGCCGATGCCGGTAGTCGCAAGAAAGTTTCGACGTTTCATTGGCTTGTGTCTCCCTGTGCCTGGATTATTGACGATCGTAGCGAATGGCCATGACGCGGGGAAGCCGACGGGTGACGGCGGTTCCGACACAGTTTCGTTTTTTTGGAGATCGGGACGATTCTTCAGGCCCTGGTAAGGTTTTATTAACTTTGTTTGGGCATGTTCAGGATTGTAAGCCTGTTGCATTGGCTCCTGCAGCGTCCGCTGCAGAGTTGCGGTCTTAAAGCGGAGTTCCTAGAGCGTTCGGTGTCCCCCCAACCGCACCTTTACGCCCTGTCCGTCTAGAGAGGCTGCAGCGGGTGGCTCCTGGCTAGCGTTTCGGGCCCTTCCCCTCCGAAACCCTGGTAAACCCGGCCACCAATAAAGAGGCCCTGGTGCTCCCCCAAAGCACCAGGGCCTCTTCTTTAACGGCAGATGAGCGCGCCATCGGCGCCCGGTCGGCAGTCCCTTTTTCGACCTCGTGTCAGGGCGACCCGCCAAGCCCGCCATTCCGACACAACACGGCCCCACTGCCCTTATCCCGAAGCGCCTCGTTCCGGATCCAGCCGGATTGGGCTGCGCTCGTTGCCGTAAGTTCGTGATCCTATCCCGAGCTTTTTAATAGGAGGTTAAAAGCATTCGATTGGCATTTTAGGAAAACACCGGTCGCGTGGCCGCCTGCCGAGGCGCGGCGTTGACAAGACCGTTGCCGCGCCGCACAACCGAAGCACTAGCATACACTTGGATTGGGAAAGAGGAGCGGCCGACCATGGCGGAAGGGGCCAAGGCGACACGCCGGCGCGCGTCGCACGACCCGGCGAAGGCGGCCGCCGCGCCGGGCGACATGCTCGGCGACGCCGCCGTCTTCCCGTCCTCGGTGCCGACCGACGCCGCCGCTCTGGCAACGGAACTGACCGCCGAATTGCGGCAGTTCTCAAGGGCGACCGACGAAAACCCGTTCAGCAACCCGATCCTGCTGCTGGCGCTCGATCTCTCGCGCCGTCTCGAGCAGGGCCATCTTAGCCTCGGCGCCCTCGAACAGCTGGTCCAGCATCTGACGGTGGAGGGCTATCTCGACCGGGCCCGGCGTTTCGGGCGCTATCTCGGCGAAACCGGACCGGAAGCGAACGAGGCACGGCTGCGCGCGGTATTCGCCGCCCTCACCCAGTCTGGCGAGAACAGCCAGACGGTGCCCTTCGAGGAATTCGCCCGGCGCGTGTCGCGGGAGGATTTCGGCATCGTCACCACCGCCCATCCGACCTTCAGCAATTCCGCATCGCTGATGCGCGGCCTGGCGGCGCTGGCGACCGGCCACGGCGAGGACGGCCAGCCGCTCACCGACGACGGCAAGGCGGCGCTGGTCTCCCGCGCCCGTCGCGAGGAGCACCGTCCCGACCGCGATCTGGACCTGACCCGCGAGCATGATCTGTCGTTGGAGGCCATCGCCAACATCCAGGTCGCATTGCGCCGCGCCAACGGCATCTTGCTCGACGTCGCCCGCCAGACCTATCCGGACCGATGGACCGAGTTGGTCCCCCGGCTGGTCACCGTCGCCACCTGGGTCGGCTACGATCTGGACGGCCGCTCGGACATTCGCTGGACCGACACGCTGGTCAAGCGGCTGAAGATCGTGCGCCACCAGCTGGCGCATTATCTTGAAACGGTGCGCTCGATCCGCGGCGATGCCGGGCGCGACGCGCGCTCGCTGCGCGAGCCATTGGACCTGATGGAAAGCCGCATCGCGCTCGCCATCAACCAGATCTCCGACGAACTGTCGGTATTCGGCGGCGCGGAGCCCAGCGAGGCCGAGGCGCGCGAGCAGATCAAGGCTGTCTCGCGGCGCATGTACGAGGGCATGACGCTCCGCCTCGCCGATGCCGGCGATCTGATCGAGATGGTCGCAAGGGCGATCGGCCGAACCGACGACCCCGATCTGCTGACCAGGCTGTGCACCCTGCGTGCCGAACTTTCCAATCTCGGTCTCGGCATGGCGCACACCCATGTCCGCATCAATGCCAAGCAGGTGCACAACGGGGTCCGCCGGTTGGTCGGACTGGTCAGCGACCCCGGCGATCCCCGCTACCGGCAATCGTATATCGACCGCCTCAACGAGCTGCTGGACGCGGTCGAACCGGTCAGCATCAATTTCGGTTCGATCCTGAGCGAGCGCACCTCGGTCAAGCAGCTCTTCATGGTCGTGGCCCAGATGCTCAAATACGGCGGCCGGTCGGCGCCGGTGCGCTTCCTGATCGCGGAAACCGAGAGCGCCTTCACGGTGCTGACGGCGCTCTATTTCGCCCGGCTGTTCGGCGTCGATCGCGATGTCGACATCTCGCCGCTATTCGAGACCGAGCGGGCATTGGAAGCGGGCAGCCGGGTCGTCGAACAGCTATTGGAGAACCCCCACTACCGCGCCTATGTCGAGGCGCGCGGGCGACTGTGCATCCAGACCGGGTTTTCCGACGCCGGGCGCTATCTCGGCCAGACCCCGGCCTCGGCGTCGATCGAACGGCTACGCCTGCGCCTGATCCGGGTAATGGCCAAGCACAAGCTGGCCGGCGTCCAGTTGCTGATCTTCGACACCCATGGCGAGTCGATCGGCCGCGGCGCCCATCCGGCCAGCTTCGAGGAACGGCTGAACTACGTCGACACCCAGGCGACGCGCGGCTACATGGCCGATTGCGGCGTCGACTTTAAACAGGAGGTCAGCTTTCAGGGCGGCGACGGCTTCCTCTATTTCGCCAACCAGGCCGCCGCCTTCGCCGTGGTGACCCGGGTCCTGGAGCACACGCTGGCCCGGCCGGTGGGCAGCGCCGACGATCCGTTCTATGACGAGGCCTCCTACATCCGCGAGTTCTTCACCACCGTGAAGGAGTTCCAGGTCGGGCTGATGGACGACCGCAACTATGGCGTCCTGCTGATGGCGTTCGGCGCCAACCTGCTGTTCCCGTCCGGCAGCCGGGCGCCGAAACGGCAGCATGAGGACCCCAGCGAGATCGATCACGCGCACGCCTCGCAGCTTCGCGCGATCCCGCACAACGCGGTACTGATGCAACTCGGACTGCTGGCCAACAGCATCGGCGGCGTCGGCGCCGCGATCGCCAAGGAGCCGGAGCAGTTCCGCGAGCTCTACGGCAAGTCGCGCCGGCTGCGCCAATTGATGGGAATCGTCGAATACGGCGCCGCGGTCAGCGATCCGAATGTCATGAAGGGTTACGTCGACAGCCTCGACCCTGGATTCTGGATCATCCGTGCCGGAACCGTGGAGGATCGCGGCAAGGCGGAGGAGATGTTCACCCTGGCCAGTTATCTGGAGGAATCCGCCCTCCACGAACGCCAGATGCGAGTGTTCCGCCGCCTCCACAAGGACTTCCAGATCCTGGTCAAATCCCTCGCCGGGATGGCGACCGAGGGACGCCCGGCCGGGTGCGGCGCCCTGGTCACCCGGGAGACAAAGGACGCCATCGGCCTGCTTCACGCCATCCGGCTGGCGGTGATCCACGAGATCTTCGCACTGGCCGTGCGCATCCCGGAATTCTCCAGCCGCCACGCCGCCACGCCGCAGCAGATCGTCACGCGCCTGCTGCACCTCGACGTGCCGGCGGTGGTCGAATTGCTGCAGGAGATCTTCCCGACGACGCACGACACGATCGTGTTGCAGGATTTCGGCGAGCCGGCCAACTATCTGCCGGACGACAGCCAGGGCTATCGCTTCGAGAATGAAGGGCTGTTCCAGCCGCTGCTGGGGCTCCATGAACTGGTCCGCCGCATCTCGACGGCGACCGCGCACCGGATCGGCTTCTTCGGCTGAGCGATCGGCCCCTGATCCGCTGACGTGGACCGGGAACCAAGGCTGAGATTTCAGCGGCTGACCTACGACGCCCTCGCGCGGTCGGCCGGTCGCCGCTTGTTCGGCTTGTTCCTGCGCCGGGTCCGTACCGGGGGGAAATCGACCAGCGCCACGGTGCCGCGCCCGAAGCCGCTCAGCAGCCGGAAATTGCCACCGTGCAACTCGGTGAAGGCGCGGACCAGAGGCAGGCCTAGCCCCGTGCCGCCCTGGGCGCGCGACAACGTGCTGTCGACCTGGCCGAAAGGCTGCATCGCCTTGGCGATCTCGCCGCGGGCGATCCCGACGCCATTGTCCCGGACCGCCAGCGTCAGGCCGTCATCGGCGCGATATCGGACCTTGATCGAGACCAGCCCGCCGGCCGGCGTGAACTTGAAGGCGTTCGAGGCGAGATTGAGGATGATCTGCTTGACCAGCTTCTCGTCGCCGTAGAGGACGGCGTCATCCGCCACCGCCACAGTTACCGACAGGTCCGGGCTTTCCGCCCGCGAGTGGACCAGCCGCATCGCCGCAGTGACCACCGAGCCCAGATCCATCGGTCCGTCGTCGAGGTCGAGCTTGCCGGCCTCGATCTTCGCCATGTCGAGGATCTCGCCGATGATGCCGAGGAGATGTCGTCCGCTCTCCCGGATATCGTTGGCGTACTCGCCATAGCGCGGTGAGCCGACCGGCCCGAAGAGTTCGTTCACCATCGTCTCGGAGAAGCCGATGATGGCGTTGAGCGGCGTCCGCAGTTCATGGCTCATATTGGCCAGGAACTCGCTCTTGGTGCGACTGGCCAGTTCGGCGTCTTCCTTGGCGGCGCGCAGGGCGATCTCCGACCGCTTGCGTTCGGTGATGTCGCGCACGACGCAGACGCTGCCGGCCCCGTTCGGCAGCTCGATCGCCGAGCGCGAGACCAGTACCGCGACACGGCTGCCGTCGCAGCACAACAACTCGCCTTCCGCGCCGCCCATGCCCGGTGACGCCGCGGGGTCGTCAACCTGGATCATGCCGTCGACGGGTCGGCCGATCAGATCCGCCTCCGCGCATTTCAGCAGATCGCAGGCCGATTGGTTGACGGTACGGATCTCGCCCGTCGGTCCTAGGACGAACAGCGGATCCATCATGCTGCGCAGGATATTGTCGAGATAGGCGGTCGACACCGTCGTGCGTTTCAGATCCTTGGTCATCTGGCTGAAGGACTGCGCCAGATCGCCGATCTCGTCGCCGCGCTCGATGTCGAGATCGCCGTCATAGTCGCCTTGGCCGACGCGGTGGGTCAGTTCGGACAGCTTGAGGATCGGCTTGGTCAATCGGCGGGCGACCAAGAAGGCCAGCAATACGCCGAGCGCCGCCAGCAGCAGGGATAGCAGGATCGACAGGGCCAGGGTGCGGGCGGTACCGGATTCGCTGATCCGGCGCATGTCGGTGTCCAGCGACGCCACCGCGGTCCGCGCCCGCTCCATCGAAAGACCGAGATGCAGCAAGGCCATCGGCTCATCGCCGATCGCCACCGGCATGTAGACATTGAAGACGTCGCCCTCGATCCATGTTATCCGCTCGCCGCCCAGGGCACGGTCCCGGCGCGACGCGTTGCCACTCGTCAGGCCGTAATTCTCGAGGGTGAGCGAGCCGTCGTGAATGATGCGTCCGGCGGTATCCTCGAGATTCACGATAACGATGTGTTGCGCCGCCTTGGTCGACCCAAGCAGATCGCCGATTACGCTGAAATCGAGAAAATAGACCGGCGCGGCGAGCGAAGCGGCGAGCACTTCGGCCTCGGCAACCGCATTCTCCTCGATCTGCCGGCTCAACGCCTCTTGCATGGCGGCTACGCTGGCCGTCCTTGTCGCCTCGGCGGTCCGCCACGACGCCACCACGAGACTGGTGGACAGGCTGGCGACCACGAACCCGATCAGGCCCAGGATCGCCAGCGAGTAGCGTGTTTCAAGGCGCAGGCGCATCTACTGCAGTCGGGCGCGGACCGCCTCGTAGTGACGCTGGACGGCCGCAAGGTCGAGCGCGGTCTGGCCAACGAACGGATCGTAGCGGCTGACGCCGTAGTAGATCTTGAGAACCTCCACCGCCAGTTCGTCAGCTTCCATGCCGATCAGGGTATCGCGGAGCGCCGCACGTAGTTCCGGGCGCGTGTTGCCGCGGACCAGAACGACCGACCGCGGAATCCGCGGGCTGGCCATGAAGATGTCCAGCTCCGCCTGCAACGCCGGCGGCGTCCGCGACTCATCGGCCCAATCGAGGTTGTTGAGCGCGCCGGCGTCGGTGATGCCCCGCGCGACCCAGGCGGCGATGTTGATCTCGCCATTCGTGAACAGATAGCCGACGCAGCCGGCCGGCGGCCGCTGGCCGGGGGCCGCGAGCTGGACGGCGCAGATGCCGTTTTCGCTGAGAAGCGCCATCGGCATCAGGAAACCGCTGGTCGAGCCAGGGTCCTCGAAGGCGATCACATGATCGCGCAGTTCCTCGATCATGGTGATGCCGCTGTTCCGCCCAACGATCAGGATCGACTCGTATTCGGCAACGCCGCGCTTCCATTCGCGCAAGAGGATTTCGGCGTCCGCCTTCTCGACGAACTGAAAGGCCGACATGGCGGTTTCCGAGACCATGTCGACGGCGCCCGAGCGCAGCAGCTCCACCATTTCCGCGTTGCTGCGAACGACAATGACCTCGCTGGCGGTGATGCCGGCGCTCGCCAGCCGGGTTTCCAGATAGGCGGCCATGGCGCGCAGGCGCGGCAACGTCTTGACCGGGTCCTGCGACACCCGCCCCACCACGAGCGTCTGCTCGCGAGAGGCGGTCGGTTCGTCGGCTCGCGAAGGACCGGAAGAAAGCACGACGGCCAGGATGGCCGCCGCCAGTCGCGTCCATCTCGGTTGCTTGAACAAGGTATCTTCCCCCTATGTTTGGCCCCAGCCGGGTCGCCGCCGCCCTCATAGTCCATGGGCGATTTAAATAGGCAATCTGACGACAGAACGTCTGAAAACGTCAGTCCGCTAGGGGTGACTACTACCAAGACACGAATAAGTGTCTGATCGCTATAGTCAGCGGGAAGTGTATAGATTTGGTGAAATGCGAGCGGAACCGGCGGCCGGAGCCTGTGAGGGTTCGCTACCCGGCGGCACGCGCCGCGATATCGGCGTAAAGCGCTTCGGGCAGCACGATCCCGTCGCGTTCCGACTGCGCCCTGGCCTCGAAGCGCCGGATGCCGGGCAGCCGGGTCCCCGGCTGGTCAAGAATCGCCGAGATCAGCGTCTCGACGCGGGTGGCGAAATTGTCTCCTCCCATGGCCTCCGGCGCGATCGCCAGGAAGAACTGGCCGACCCGGGGCGGTCCGCCCTTGGCATTGAAGAAGGTCGAAGCCTCGTAGCCGAAATTCGACCCGGTGAGGCAGGTCGCCAGGATCTCCACCATCAGGACCAGCGCCGCGCCCTTGGCATCGCCCAACGGCAGCATGCTGCCTTCCAGCGCCGCCTTCGCATCGGTGGTCGGGCTGCCGTCGGCGTCGAGCGCCCAATTGTCGGGGATCGGCTGGCCGCGCTGGGCGGCGAGCATCACCTTGCCGCGGGCGACGCGGCTCAGGCTCAGATCGACGACGATCGGGTCATGGCCCTCGCGCGGACAGGCAAAGGCGATCGGATTGGTGCCGAACAAGGGCTTGTGGCCGCCCCAGGGGGCGATCGCTGCCGGCGCGTTGCCCATGGCAATGCCGAGCATGCCGGCCCGCGCCAGCGCCTCGACGGGGTGGCCGGCGACGCCGAAATGGTGCGAATTGCCGATCGCCAGCGCGGCAATCCCGGTCTCACCGGCCAGGGCCTGCAGTGCCGGCAGTCCCTTGTCGATGGCGGGAAAGGCGAACCCGGTCCCGGCATCGACCAGCAATGCCGCCGGCCTGGTCTGTCGGAGGGTGGGTACCGCATGGCCATCGACCTTGCCGGCGGCGGCCTGATCGGCATAGGCCGGCAGCCGGGCGAGCCCGTGCGAGGAGAGCAAATCGGCCTCGGCCAGCACCAGCGCCTCGGCGACCACCGCCGCATTCGCAGATTCGGTGTTCGCCCTGCGCAGGACCAGGGCCGCCAAGTCGCGGGCCTCGGCGAGAGAAAGACGCTTGCTACTCATTGCCGCACCCCCAAAATCCGGCGCACCTTGTCGGCGACCACCGCGCTGACCCGCACATTCGATTGCTGCGTCACCCCGGCGATGTGCGGGGTCAGGATCAGATTCGGCAGATCCTCGAACCCGGCGCCGGCCGGCAGCGGTTCCCGCTCGAAGACATCCAGCATCGCACCCCCCAGCGTCCCGCCGCGCAGGGCGTCCGCCAGCGCCGCCTCATCGACGACGCCACCGCGCGCGGCGTTGATCAGCACCGCGCCGTCACGCATCGCGGCCAGCGCCGCGGCGCCGATCAGATGGCGGGTGGCGTCGGTCAGCGGCACGTGCAGGCTGACCACGTCGGCCCCGGCGAGCAGCCGGTCGAACGGCACCGGCGTCGTCCCATGCCCGGCCCAGGCCGGATCGTCGTCGGCGAGGTACGGGTCGTGGCCGACCAGCCGCATCTCCAGTGCCGCCGCCCGGCGCGCGACGGCGCGGGCAATCCCGCCAAAGCCGACCAGGCCGAGCGTCATCCCGGCGGCCTCGCGTCCGATCAGCCGCTCGCGCGGCCAGTCGCCGGCGGCCACGGCAGCGCTGGCGAAATAGGCGCCGCGCAGCAGCATCAGCAAGCCGCCGACGACGTATTCGGCAACGCTGACGTCGTTGGCGCCGGTTGCCGGCAGCACGGCAATCCCTCGCGCCTTGCAGGCGTCGACATCGATGTTGTCGAGTCCGACGCCGAGCCGACCGACCGCCTCCAGCGATCCGGCCGCCCCCAGCAGCGCCCCGCGCACCTGGGTGCGGTTGCGGACGATCAGCGCCCGCACGCCGGCCACCGCCGCCCGAAGCTCGTCCGGCCGGTCGACCAGCGTACGGTCGTAGCGGACGGCGAAGTCGGCGGACAGCCCGTCGATAGCCGCCGCGTCCATGAACTCGGAGATCAAGATGTCGGTCACGCCGGGAAATTCCTCAGAACAGCCAACCGCTCGGAACCGGCACCAGCAGCGCCTTGACGAACAGCAGATAGAAGCCAGCGACTACCACGACCCCGGATGCGCCATAGAGGAGCATACGGCGCGGCGTCCAGCCGTCATAATTGGCGACCGCCAAGAGCACCAGGAACGCCAGCAGGCTGGTCACGAAAAAGCCGACCACCGGCATCGACAATGCCCAGGCCGCCATGACTGCCGCCAATGCCACCCGCCGCGGCGTCGACTCAGGCCCTGACGACGGCCGGCCCGGGCCCGGCCGCCTCGGGCGCCGGAGCTGCTGGACCACCAGCGCCATCGACAGGACGATCATGGCGATCGCGATGGCGCGCGGGAAGATCGAGCCGAACGCCGTCATCGCCGTTGTCTCGAACAGCACCCAGACACCGAGCAGAGCGAACAGAACGGCAAGGCCGATCGACGGGTAGTCGCGGTATTTCGGGCCGCCGCCCTCGATGCCGTCAGTCATCCGGAGTCCCCCGCCGGCGCCTGCGCCAGCGATCCGAAAGCCAGGGATAGAACAGCGTCAGCAGGGCCAGGGCCAGGATCGCCAGGCTGATCGGCCGGCCGAAATACATGCCCGCCACGTTGCCCGTCGCGTTGCCGATCAGATAAGCCTGCACGAACCCCTGCTCGGCGATCTGCCCGAGGATGAGGCCGAGCACGATCGGCGACGGCGAGAAGCCGAAGCGGTTCAACCCCCAGCCCATCACGCCCAGCGCCCACATGATGACCACGTCGGAGGGGCTGTTCTGGATGGCGTAGGAGCCGATGACGGTCATGAACGCCACCGTCGGCACCAGCACCGCCTTGGGGATCGAGACGATCGACTGATAGGCGTAGCGGCCGAGCACCAGGCCGGTCGGCAGCATCAGCACGGTGGCGATCAGCAGCCCGAAGATGAAGGTGTAGACGATCGATCCCTGTTGCACGAACAGGGTCGGGCCGGTGCGGATACCCTGCACCAGCAAGGCCCCGAGGATCACCGCGTCGGGCGGTGTGCCGGGGATGCCGAGCACCAGGGTCGGGATGAAGCCGCCGCCGACCGTGGCGTTGTTGGCGCTTTCAGTGGCCATGATGCCGTCCGGCTCGCCCTGGCCGAACCGCTCCGGCCGCTTTGACGAACGCCGCGCCTCGGAATAAGAGACCAGCGCGGCGATCGAACCGCCGGCCCCGGGCAGGATGCCGACCAGCGTGCCAATGACCGAACTGCGTAGCAGGTTCACCTTGCTGCGCCACGCCAGCCGCGCCGCCTCGGCCAAGCGGAAACCGCCGGCTCCCGCGGCGACCTTCAGATGCGGATCGGGAGTGGCGACCAGATCGATCAGCACCGGGATGCAATAGAGCCCGATCAGCGCCGCGATCACGTTGATGCCGCCGAGCAGCGTCTGGCTCTCGAGGGTGAAGCGGATGTCGCCGCCGACCACCGCCACCCCGACCATCGACAACAACAGGCCGAAACAGGCGCCGATCAGCCCCTTCAGCATATTGCCGGTGGACAGGGCGGAGATCAGCGTCAGCCCGAACACCGCCAGCCAGAAATACTCCGGCGGCCCGAAGGCCAGCGCCACCTTGGCCAGCGGCGGCGCCAGCAGCAACAGGAAGACGGCGCCGACCAGCCCGCCGGTGACCGAGGACAGGGTAGCCAGGGTCACTGCCAAACTGCCATCGCCGCGCCGGGCCATCGGATAGCCGTCGAAGGTTGTGGCGATTGCCGACGGCGTCCCCGGCGTGTTGACCAGGATGGCGGCGAAGGCGCCGCCATAGATGGCGCCGGTATAGATGGCGCCGAGCGCGATCAGCCCCGAGGCCGGGTCCATCGCGAAGGTGAACGGCACCAGCACCGCCACCGCCATGGTCGCCGACAACCCCGGCAGGGCGCCGATCACCGTCCCCAACACGACACCGACCAAGGCCAGCGTCAGGTTGAACGGCGTCAGCGCCTGCGCGAGGAAGTCCAGCATGCCGGTTGCGGCCGGGCCGGCGGTGGCCAGGGCCGCCTAGCGCTTGCGGATGCCCATGGCGTCGGCCAGTTCGCCATACTCGCTCTGTTTCGCCGCCATGAATGCCGGCACCTCGTCATAGGGCACGTCGATCACGACGAAGCCGCCATCCTCCATCTGTTGGATGAAATCGGGATCGGCATTGATCCGGCCGATGATGTCGGAGACCTGGTGGCGAACTTCCTCCGATGTCGATTTCGGCACCGCGATGCCGCGATAGGCGCCCGAAACAAGGTCGTAGCCCAATTCCTTGAAGGTCGGCACGTCGGGGAAGCGGGGCAGCCGCTGATCGGTGGCGACCGCCAGCATGCGAAGCTGGCCTTCCTGGGCGACACCGACCGTGGAATAGCCCATCGCGCCACTCACCTGGTTGCCGAGCACCGCGGTCACCGACGGCCCGGTGCCGCCGAACGGCACATAGGTGGTGGTGATCCCGGCCATCTCGCTGAACCGCCGCTGCGCCAGATGGTTGGCCGTATTGGTGCCGGAGCCGGACAAGGTGACCGCGCCGGGCGTCGACTTCGCGTAGGCGACTAGGTCGGCCAGTGTCTGGAACGGGCTGTCCTGCGGCACCAGCACGGCATCCGGCGTGTAGTGGAACATGTAGACGTTGGTGATATCGGCGGTCTCGTACCCGACGTCCTTCTCCATCGGTTGCAGGATGATGTGCGGCAGATTGGTGCCGACCATCGTGTAGCCGTCGCCCGGTAGCTCGTTCAGACCGGCCCAGGCCTGGGCACCGCCGGCGCCGGGCTTGTACTGGATCACCAGCGGCTGGCCGGCAACTTTCTCGTAGTAGGGTTGCTGCAGCCGCGCCGTCACGTCGGTCTCGCCGCCCGGGTTGAAGGCGACGATGAAATTCATCGGTTTTTCCGGAAACTCGGCCTGGGCGACGGGGGCTCCGATCACCGCGACAGCGGCGACGGCGGTCAACAGCGTCCGAAGAATTCTCATGGCGATACCTCCCGATCTTGATTGAGGCTGGGCCTCCAGGGGCCCGGCTCTTTCTTCGCCACCGAGTATAGCGGACGGCAAGCCGGCGCAAAGCGACTCCGTCCGGCCTTGGTTCCAGCCGACTAGGCGCTGCGGTACAGCTTGGTGATGACGAATTCGCGGTGGCCCAGGGCCTCCGCCGCCGTCATCCGGCCGTTGCAGGTCCGCAGTGTGATGTCGATCAGCCGGTCGCCGGCCTCATCCAGGTTCATTTCCCGACGCAGCAGCCCGGACACGTCGAGGTCGATATGCTCGGCCATCGTGCGCGCCGTCTTCGGATTGGCGGTCAGCTTGATCACCGGCATGATCGGGTTGCCGATGATGTTGCCCTGGCCGGTCGGGAACAGATGGACGACGAACCCGGCCGCCGCCTGCAGCGTGTTGCACTCAGCCGCCGCCGACGACGTGTCCATGAAATAGAGGCCGGCACCCTTGGCCGGAGTCTCCGCCGGTTCCAACACATCGATATAGCGGGCGACCTTGCCGATCTTCTGAAGGTTGCCGAACGCCTTTTCCTCGATCGTGGTCAGACCGCCGGCGATGTTGCCCTTGGTCGGCTGGCTCTCCGACAAGTCGTCGGTCTTGTTCTCGTTGATGAAGTCGTTATAGGCATTCCAGGTCCGCACGAACTTCTCGCGCGCCTCGGGCGTTGCCGCCCGGTCGGCGCAGATCATCTCCGCCCCGGTCAATTCCGACGTCTCGCCGAAGCAGGTCGTTGCCCCGGCGACGTCGACCTTGTCGATCAGATTGCCCACCGTCGGACAGGAACCCAGGCCCGACGTGGTGTCGGATTCGCCGCATTTCGTCGCGATGTGCAACTCGTCGAGGCTCGCCTCCTCGCGCTGCTTCTCGGTCGCCCATTGCACGAATTCCTTGGCCTTGCGCGAGGCGCGGGCCACGGTATCGATGTCGCCATGCTCCTCGATGGCGAAGCCTTCGACCGGTTTGCCGGTGGCGGCGATGCCGTCGACGATACGCTTGGTCCAGCCGGGCTCGATGCCGATGACGATGACGGCGGCGACGTTCGGATTGCAGCCGGTCCCGATCAGCGTCCTGAAAGTCAGCTCCAGATCGGCGCCGAACTGCAGCCTTCCATAGGAGTGCGGCAGCGCCTGCACGCCCTTGATATTGTTCGCCACCGCCTCGCAGGCGGCGTTGGAGATATCGTCGACCGGCAGGACGACGACGTGGTTGCGGATGCCGACGCGATCGTTTTCGCGCCGATAGCCCATGAAGATCCGTTCCGCGGCCATGTCCGTTGTCCCCCTTACCAGCGCTTCGTCTTGACGTTCTGAACATGGACGTGTCCGCCCGGCTCGACGCCGGCCACGACCCGGCCGACGTCGTGACCGTACTTGACCACCGTCTCACCCTCCGGGAGCGCCTTCAGCGCGATCTTGTGACCGAGCGGGATGGCGTCCTTCGCCTTCAAGGTGATCGTCTCGTCGGTATCCATCACCCAACCCGACAGTTCGGCCCCGGCGGCGATCCCCTCGACCACCGCGACGCCAACATTGTCGCCATTGTCATGCACCAGAAAATGCGGCTGCATCGCCTCGATCCCCCGCTCGCGCTTCCCAATTCGACCCGGCCGCCGCCGGACCGCCGAAGCTAGGGCGATCGAAGAGGGGCTGTCAAGCAGTCCGATATCTTATATAAGAGTCCTCACGCTGGCTGAAGAGACCGCTCCATGGACCCGATACAGCAGATGCCCGGCTATCGGCCGCTCTACCAGCAGGTGATCGAGCTGCTGCGGCGGCGCATCTCGGACGGCACCTGGCGACCCGACGAGGCGCTGCCCAGCGAGGGCCGCCTCGCCGCCGAACTCGGCGTCAGCCAGGGAACGGTGCGGAAGGCCCTGGACGATTTGGCGGCGCAGCACCTCGTCGTGCGCCGGCAGGGACGCGGCACCTTCGTTGCCGCCCACTCGCCGGACACCGCGCTGTTCCATTTCTTTCATCTGGTCGATGCGGACGGCGACCGGCAGTTGCCGGAAAGCGAACTGTTGGACTGCCGCAAGGGAATCGCCGGAGCGGCCGAGGCGGCGGCGCTGGGTTTGCGGGCCGGCGCCGTGGTCTTGCGCATCGATCGCCGCCGGTCGATCGACGGCGATCCGATCATCGTCGAGCGTATCGTTGTCCCGCAGGCCCTGTTCCCGGATCTCGATAGTCCGGGCGGTGAGCCGCTGCCCAACACCCTCTACGACTTGTACCAGCGGCGGTACGGTGTCACCGTCGGGCACGCCGTCGAGCGGCTGCGTGCCGTGGCCGCTGAACCGGAGGAAGCGGCCCAGCTTGCCGTCGCGCCCGGCACGCCGTTGCTGGAGATCGACCGCATCGCCCGTGACATCGAGCATCGCCCGGTGGAATGGCGCGTCAGCCGCTGCCTGACCGACAAGCTGGCCTATCTGAGTGAACTGACCTAGAGATCTTCTAACTCTTAGGTCTTATAGATGAGTTGACGGACAAACCGGCCGCTAGGTAGTGTTGGCGCCGAATACGGACCCGCGCCACGTGAAGCCGGGTCGGGGGAGATACGAATGGCGCAACGGCCGCGATATGCCGGTTCGGCCGATCGGCGATGGCGATGAGCGCCACCGGCCCGGCGGTCGTCTGCGCCGGCATCGCCGTGCTCGACCAAATATTCGCCACCGCCGCCCTGCCGGCGCGGGCCGGCAAGCATTTCGCCGATGGTTTCACCGAGGTCGGCGGCGGGCCGGCGGCCACCGCCGCAGTTGCCGTCGCCCGGCTGGGCGGACGCGCCCGGTTCTGGGGCCGGGTCGGCGGCGACGCCACGGGCTGTCGAATCCTTGACGAGCTGGCTGAATTGGGCGTCGACATCGCCGCGGCGCGGCGGATCCCGGACGGCCGCTCGTCGGTATCGGCGGTCATGGTCGACGCCAAGGGCGAGCGGATGATCATCGCCTTCGCCGACAAGACGCTCGACCCGGACACCGGCTTCCTGCCACTTCATGATCTGGATTCCGCGCAAGCGGTGCTCGTCGATGCAAGATGGCCGAACGGCGCCCGCGCGGTGCTGCAAGCGGCGCGGGAGCGCGGCCTGCCGGCGATCCTCGACGCAGACACCACGCCCGACGACGCGGCGCGCGCTCTGCTGCCCCTGGCCAGCCACACCGCCTTTTCGAGCGGCGGCCTGGAGCAGGTGACCGGCAGCGCCGACCCGGCCGAAGGGTTGGCGCGCGCCGCGCGTATGACCGAGGGCTGGGTCGCGGTGACCGCCGGCGGCGATGGCTGCTATTGGCGGGACGGCGAGCGTCTTGCGCACCTGCCGGCCTTCCCGGTCGCAATCCGCGACACCCTCGGTGCCGGTGACGTCTTCCATGGCGCCCTTGCCCTCGCCCTGGCCGAGGGACAGCCGATCGAGGCGGCGGTGCGGTTCGCCAGCGCGGCGGCGGCGCTGAAATGCACCCGGCCCGGCGGTCGCGCGGGAATCCCCAGCCGGGCCGAGGTGGACACTTTGCTGCGGGAGGCTGCGTGATGGCGATGTCGGCAGGTAAACTGTGGGGCTTTCGTCGGCTGGCGGACGACACCGGACGGTTCAAGATGACCGCCGTCGACCAGCGCCCGCCGATCATCAACCTGATCAAGGAGAAGCGCGGCGTCGCCGAGGCCGACTTCGCCGAAATCTGCGACTTCAAGGCGGCGCTGGTCGGCGCCCTGGCGCCGATGAGTTCGGCCGTGCTGCTCGACCCCTACTACGCCTATCCGGCGGCGGTGGGGCATGTCCGGCCGAGCCAGGGATTGCTGCTCACGCTGGAGGACTCCCAATTCGAGGAGGTCGCCGGCGGGCGTCGCACCCACGCCATCGCCGATTGGAGCGTCGAGAAGATCCGCCGGCTCGGCGCCGACGGTGTGAAGCTTCTGGCGTGGTACCGTCCGGACGCCGCACCGGAGATCGTCGAGCACCAGCAACGCTTCGTGGAGTCGGTCGGCCAGGCCTGCCGTGCCCATGACATCTGCTTCCTGCTCGAACTGCTGGTCTACCCGCTGCCCGGCGAGTCGGGACAGACCCAGGACTATATCGAGCACGCGGCGAAGCGCCCGCAGCTGGTGATCGACAGCATGAAGGATTTCGCCGATCCGAAATACGGCGTCGATATCTACAAGCTGGAAAGCCCGGTCGCCGCCGACAATCTGGTCAAACCTGGGGCCGAGGGATCGGATGAGATTCAGGCCTGGTTCGACGCGCTCGGCAAGGCATGCCCAAGGCCCTGGGTGATGCTGTCGGCCGGCGCTGGCCAGGATGTCTTCCGCCACATCCTGACATACGCCTACCGTGCCGGCGCCAGCGGTTTTCTCGCCGGTCGCGCGATCTGGTGGCAGGCGGGCCAGCACTTCCCCGACATGGATCGGATGAACCGCGCCCTGATGGAGAACGCCGTACCCTATATGCGCGAGTTGAATGCGCTGACTTATGCGGCGGCGACCCCCTGGCACGACCACCCCTGCTTCCCGGACGGCGTCGAACTCGCCGACGCCGGCCCCGGGTTCAACTCCACCTATGGCGGGATCGGCTGATCGATGGCCCGGCCGCGCATCGGCGTCCTGCCGCTCGCCCGACCGACCTTCGACGTGCCGTTCGCCGAGGCGACGGCCGAGGCCGCCTTCGCCACCCTCGACCGGCTCGATGCCGAGATCGTCGGGGCGCGGGATCTGCTGTTCGACCCCGCGGCGACGGAGAGCGCCCTGTCCGTCCTCGCCGGCGAGCGTCTCGACCTGTTGCTGGTGCTGCAGGTCACCTTCACGGATGCCGGCATGGCCGAGGCCGCCGCGCGGGCGGTCGACGCGCCGATCGTCCTATGGGCGTTCCCGGAGTCGCGCAGCGGCGGCCGGCTGCGGCTCAACTCGCTGTGCGGTATCAACCTCGCCGCCCATGCGCTGGGTATTCTGGGCCGCGCCTATGGCTGGCTGCTGCGGGCAGCCGATGACACGGCGGCACTCGAAGCCATCCGCCGTTATCTCGAGGCGCCACCGACCACGGCGCCGAGCCGGGCCCGTCACGACGACGGCGAGCCGTCGCCGGCCGCGCGAACCGCCGCCGCCGGCG
>JABDIP010000260.1 GCA_013003675.1 Inquilinus sp. | reverse complement strand
GGCCGCCGTTCGAGGCGTGCGGCAGGGCCGAGTCCAAGTCAGAGGTCGAAGAATCAATGGCTTCAGAACACCCATCGTCACCACCTGTGACCTATCTGCCGGCGCTGACGCCGTTGCGCGGCATCGCCGCTCTGCTCATCGTCCTGCTGCATTTCAGCGGTTCGGTATTGCCCAATCTCGGTTTGCACGCCTACACGATGCTCATAAGCAACGGCTATCTGGCGGTCGACCTGTTCTTCCTCATGAGCGGCGTGGTGATCGCGCATGTGTACGGGCAGGAACTCGGTCGCGGGCTCTCCTACGCGACAAGCGCCGCCTTCCTGAGAGCCCGGTTCGCACGCCTGTATCCGCTGCATTTCTGCACCCTCGCCTATCTGCTGTTCATGGCGGTCGTAACGCCGTTCCTGTACAGCCTGGCGACCGGCGCGCCCTACGGACTCGCAGGGGAGGGCCGCTACACCCTCGAGACGACGATCAAGAACCTGCTGCTGATCCACGGGATGTGGAACGAGCACCTGACATGGAACTACCCGAGCTGGAGCATCTCCACGGAGTTCTTCGCCTATCTCGCCTTCCCGTTCGCCGCACCCCTGCTGGCGACCGTGCGGCGCGGCATGGCGCTTGCGGGGATCGCCGTGCTCTTCGCGGCGCTCTGGTGGCTGGCCCATGAGCAGGGCAGCCTGGACATCGTTACCGGGCCGTCATTCCTGCGCTGCGTCCTGCAGTTCGGGATCGGCACCCTGCTCCACCGCCTGTACCTGGAGGGAACCGGCATTGGCATCCTTCGGCGCGACGAGGTCTTCATGGCGGCGGTCCTCGCCATCGTCGCGGCATTGCATTTCAACCTGGCCGACATCCTGGTCATTCCGCTCTTCATGATCCTGATCCTGAGCGGCATCCACAACGAGGGCCGGGTGCTGTCGGCGCTCCAGGCACCGCCGCTGGTGCGGCTGGGCGACTTGTCCTTCTCTCTCTATATGACCCATGCCGTGGTGGACAAGATGACCCGCACGCTGTTGGCGCTTATCACCGGGCATCACGATGGCCGGGCGGTCGGGACGGCGACCTCCTGGCTGGTGCTGGCGGCGATGCTGATCTTCGTCTTCGCCCTGTCCGATGCGACCTACCGGCGCATCGAGGTGCCGGCCCGGCGCTGGCTGAAGTCACGGACACCCGGTCCGGTGCAACCGGCCGCCACCTACCCGTAGATCAAGATCGCTTCAGATCGAATCGATCTTGATCTACTTCAACAAACGAGAGGCTGATTCACGCATCTCTCCGTTCCGGTGAGATGCGATCAGACTCTAGGCGGCGGCCGAACGCCGTCGTCTCACGACCGACCGCCCTGGTCGGCCAGCGCCCGGAAATGCCGCTCAGCGACCTCGAGATCCTCCGGCCGGTTGGCGTTGAAGAACGGGTCAATCGGGCCGAGGGGGAAATCGACGTGAACGAGGCGATGCCGGGCGGTCCAGACATCGACCTTACGGACCCCCTCCTCGACCAATGCCCGGCGCAGATCGTCGCGCAGGCTGAGCGGCCACAGGCCGAAGACCGGATGCGCCCGGCCGTCCGAGGCGGCACAGGCAAGGTCGGCGCCCCGGCCGACCGCCGCCGCCAGGCGCGCCACCAGGTCGCGCGGCAGGAACGGCGCGTCGCAGGCGAAGCTGGCGAGATGGGTGCAGCCCGGCGCGTTGGCCGCCGCCCAGTCGAGCCCGGCGAGCACCCCGGCCAGCGGCCCGGCGAAGCCCTCGACGCCATCCGCCACCACCGGCAGGCCATAGCCGGCGAAGCGCTCCGCCGGCCCGTTGGCGTTCAGCACCAGCGCCGCGACCTGCGGCCGGGCGCGCTCGATGACGTGGTCGAGGATCGGCCGGCCGGCGAGCAGCCGCAGCCCCTTGTCGCCGCCGCCCATGCGGCGCGCCAGCCCGCCGGCGAGGATAACCCCGGCGATGGCGGAGGGCAGGATTGAGCCGGTCATGCGGACAGGCTTCCCTCACCGTCAATTGCCGCCTTGGCCGCCGCTGTCATGCGCGAGAGTTGGTCATAGGCCAGCAAGGCAAAATCCCGGTCCTTCAACCCTTCCGGCGGCTCCTGGCCGGCCATCGCGAGCAGCCGCTTGATATCGTAGCCGGCGGTCCGGGTCTGTTCCGATTCGCGGATGATCAGGCGGCGCAGGCGGCGCCAGAACGCCGGCGCCGAGCGTTCCTGCCGCAGGTGGCGGAGCCGGTTTCGCATGACGATTAGGAATTCCCGGTCGTCGAGTTCAGCGATCAAATAGTTCGCCAGACCGGCGCCGATCTGCCGGAGAATGATGTACTCGCCAAGCAGGGGATGCATGGCCGGCAGACGGTTCCAGAGTTCGGCCGCCGCCGGCGGCTCCTCGCCGGGCCGGACGACCGTCGGCTCGGGACCGCGGTCGCCGCTACGCCGCGTCATCGGCCAGGCTTGCCTTGCGTTTCAGGTGGCGGCCCTCCTCCGGCACCGCGGCCGGGTCGGCGTCGAAGACGATCCGCTCCTCGCCGGCCAGGGCGATGAAGCGCTTGCCCTTGGCGCGGCCGATCAGGGTCAGGCCGGCCTGGCGCGCCAGTTCCACCCCCCAGGCGGTGAAGCCGGAGCGCGAGACCAGGATTGGGATGCCCATATGCACGGTCTTGATGACCATCTCGCTGGTCAGCCGGCCGGTGGTGTAGAAGATCTTGTCGCCGGCCGGAACGCCGTGGCGGAACATATAGCCGGCGATCTTGTCGACCGCGTTGTGGCGGCCGACGTCTTCCATGTAGACCAGCGGCTCGTCGCCGCGGCACAGCACGCAGCCATGGATCGCCCCGGCGGCGAGATAGAGGCTGGGGCTCTGGTTGATCTTGCGGCTGAGAGTGTAGAGCCAGGAGGTGTGCAGCCGCGCCGCCTTCGGCAGCCGCACCTGCTCGAAGCTCTCCATCACGTCGCCGAACACGGTGCCCTGGGCGCAGCCGGAGGTGAGCGTCTTCTTCTTCAGCTTCTCCTCGTAATCGGTGACCCGCTCGGTGCGCACGACGACGGTCTCGATATCGTCGTCGTAGTCGATTGCGGTCACCCGGTCGTCCGGCCGCAGCATGTTCTGGTTCAGCAGATAGCCGAGCGCCAGATAGTCCGGATGGTCGGCGATGGTCATCATGGTGACGATCTCGCGCCCGTTCAGGAACAGGGTGAGCGGCCGCTCGACGGTCACCGACGTCTCGACCGGCCGGCCCTCCTGGTCGACGCCGCGCACCCGCTCGGTGAGGCGCGGATCGTCCGGGTCGGGCCGGATCTCGAATTCCTTCATAGGTGCATCCTCTCGCCGCCCAATCCCCCATTCTCAGTAGGGGCGATTTGCCGGGCGGGCTCTTCTATAATAGCGTTCGACGCGCCGGATGCGATGGAAAGGCCACGAAGGCAGCCCTTGAGCATGGATACCGCCCTCCCCACCGCCGAACAATCGGTGCCGCTGGTCGACCCTTTCGGCCGGGCGATCACCTATCTGCGGGTCTCGGTGACCGACCGCTGCGATTTCCGCTGCGTCTATTGCATGGCCGAGGCGATGACCTTCCTGCCGAAGGCGGAATTGCTGACGCT
>JABDIP010000221.1 GCA_013003675.1 Inquilinus sp. | reverse complement strand
ACGAGTTCCTGTCAGACGCGCGGGCAATTCTGACCGGCAACTTCGCAGCCCTGCCGGATATCCACCTTGAACTCGCGTTCCACCCCGCCGGGTGGGCGCGGCCTCTGACGCTTGACTTCAGTGCGCCGGGGACCTGGATGTACTCCGGCCCCCATCGCCGGATCGGTCCTAGCGGCCGTGAAACCTTACTGCCACGTCGACTTAACGTGATCATCGGCCGCAATGGTTCGGGCAAGAGCACGCTTCTGTCGCGCATCGCACGCGTGGCGTTCGCCGCGCCGTCCGATCGTGGACTAGCCGAAATTCAATCGATCGGCGCGTTTCAGCCGCCTTCGGTCGGCTTTACAAAGATCATCGCGATCTCCTACAGCGCCTTCGACAACTTCATCGTTCCGGGGCTCTACGACAGCGAACTGCGCCAAATCGCCAGCGATATCGAGAAAAGCAGCGGACGGTACATTTACGTCGGCCTGCGTGACATCGTCGAAGAGGTGCGCGATGATCTGACCGCCGCCGATCAGCGCGCTTCGCCCGACGAGGGAAGAGTCCTACTCCCCGCCCAGGATCAACGCACAGCGACCAAACTCAAGTCCCTCACGCAGCTCGCCGACGAGTTCGAGCGCCTCATCGGTCAAATCGCGGCGAACGGCGACGACGCGTTGCTCGACTCCGCCCTCGCGCCGCTCTTCGCCGATCCTTCCTTCGCCGAAATCGACGGCGACGAGCGTGTCACGCTGTTGGGCGACACCCCCCGCGAGGCCTTCCTAAGCTGGAGCACCGGGCACAAGATTGCATTGCATGTGGTCACCGCGCTGGTGGCGCACGCTGTGCGGAAATCGCTCATACTGTTCGACGAACCGGAGATGCACCTGCACCCGCCGTTGACAGCGGCGCTAATGCACGCAGTCCGGATCGTGCTTGAAGAGAAGGACGCCTTCGCGATCCTTGCGACACACTCGCCGGTTATCCTGCAGGAGACCCTTGCGCGCCATGTGCGCATCGTCCGCCGCACAGGTGAAACCTTCGACATTCTCGCTCCTGGGCTCGAGACGTTTGGCGAAAACGTGGGGACCCTGACTTACGACACGTTCGGGTTGACGGCCGTGTCCACCGACTACCACGAGATTCTCGACCTCTTGGTCGCAGGCTTCTCCTCACTGGATGAGATCAATGAGCTTTTCACGCCTGCGCTGAGCGGGCAGGCGCTCGCCTACGTCATGGCCGGTCTCGCACGAAAAGCTCAAGCATCGTGAGAACCCTGCCCTTGCCCGCACGCGACATCGTGCGGGAACAGCTTATAGTCGCCTTGGAGATGTACGTTTGGAAAGGCGTGCAGCACGGCTACCCGGTCAGCGAGGACGAGCTCGATGCGGTGGTCGCGCTGTACGATGCTTATGACGCCGCCGGCGGGGCGCCGGGTGATCCGTTGAAGGGCCCCAACCTCGACCAGGCGCTTCGGACTGCCATCCAGAACGCCTACGACTTCACGAGAGTCGGAAGACGCCTCGCGTCGATACGTGAGACACTATTGAAAGACGTTGAGCGATGCCCGGTCTGCGGAATTTCGGCACCGCGCACGCTCGACCACTACCTGCCGAAGGCGAGTTTTCATCCGCTCGCGATATACGTCCGCAACCTCATTCCGCTCTGTGCGGATTGTAACCAATTAAAGAGCGCGGCCGCTTCGAACGACCCCGCGGAGCAATTCATCCATCCGTACTTCGAAGAACTCCCGAATGGACGCTTCCTGCGCACAGAAGTGGCCATCGCAGATGGTGGCTTGGTCGCCGACTTCGGCCTCGATACCGCGGTCGAGATGCCGGCGTTGCTCGCGGCCCGACTCAAGTTCCAGTTGAATCGGTTGCGCCTAAATGAGCGCTATGCACAGGAGATCAACACCTACCTCAGCAGCCACACGACCGCGCTGCAGATGTGCTTCGATGCGCTTGGGACTGATGGCGTGCGTGACTACCTTGATCGCCAAGCGACGGTGGAGTTCTCGCAATTTCATGGCAATTACTGGCGACCAGTGCTGCTATTGGCCCTCGCGGGGCACGACGACTTCTGCGCCGGCGGTTTCCGCGACGTACTCCCTCAGGCGCCCGCGCTGCCGCCCGAGGCTCTCGCTGCCGTCGCCCAATAGAACTACCAAGACATTCAGCGTGGCCTGAGCGTCCGCTGACCCCATGGGGTTGGTTCGACATCAACGTCGGCTTTCGGGAAGCCATAGCACTCTGGAATGACGGCCACGGGTCATCAGCGGAAAAACTAGTTGAATTGGTCGGCGTCATGTCTGCCCGTGAAAGCGGACACACTTCGAGACCAATTCCCGGTTAGGTGTTGGCGATCCCGGGCCACACCGGCTCCCATCCGAAGCACAGTCCATTGCGGCTATCGATCCGGGCGCGGATGACCTATATGAAGGGCCTCTCTTGGGACAGATGCCATGACCGATCAGACCTCGACCGCCCGTCCGCGCCCGGTGGTGTTCTGCGTGCTGGACGGCTGGGGCTATCGCGAGGACCCCGCCGACAACGCCGTCGCCCAGGGCAGGACGCCGAATTTCGACCGGCTGTGGGCCGACTGCCCGCATGCCCTG
>JABDIP010000444.1 GCA_013003675.1 Inquilinus sp. | reverse complement strand
GCCCAGCACCACCTTCAGCCCGGCGGCGCCCAGCGTGTCCAGCGCGCGTTGCAGCCAGTCCCACTGGAAGTGGTCGGGGTCGGGCTCGATCCGGCTCCAGGCGAACTCGCCGATCCGGACAAAGCGGATGCCGATCTCCGCCATGCGGCGGGCATCCTCGGCCCAGCATGTCTCTGGCCAGTGTTCCGGATAGTAGCAGACGCCGAGCATGGACCGGTCCCGTTGAGCCGCCGACAGGGGGGCGGGCCACGTCACTCCGTTTGCGTTTCTTTGTCAAGTTTTTGCAAATCTTACGCACAACGAGGCGTGCGCTCAGGCGACCAGAACCTCCATCCCCGCCTTGCGGAGACGCCGCAACGCGTCGGCGCCGGCGCCGTCGTCGGTGATCAGCATGTCGGCGCGGGTCAGCGGGGCGACCCGCGCGGTCGCCACGTTCATCAGCTTGCTGTGGTCGGCCAGGAAGATCAGCCGCCGGGCCGCCGCGATCATCGCGTATTTGACCTCGGCCTCGGCCAGATTGGTGTTGGTGAAGCCCTTCTCCGGATCGACGCCATTGCAGCCGATGAAGGCGATGTCGGCGTTCACCTCGCGCAGCAGCAGCGAGGCGAAGGGGGCGACCAGCGAATGCTGCAGCGGACGCAGCGTGCCGCCGGTCACCACCACCGAGACGCCGGGATGGGTCTCCAGCGCCTGGGCGATGTTGAGGGCGTTGGTCACCACCACCACATCGGTCAGGTCGCGCGGCAGCGCCTTGGCCAACTCCGTCGTGGTGCTGCCGACATCGATGATGACGGTATCGCCGCTGCGGACCAGCTCCGCCGCCTTGGCGCCGATGCGCTTCTTGGCGTCGGCGTTGGTCTGGCTGGTCAACTCCAGAGGCATCTCGAACCGCCGCGGACGCACCGGTATCGCGCCGCCGCGGGTCCGGCGCAGGACCTGCTGGGATTCCAGATAGTCGAGATCGGCGCGGACGGTGACCGCCGACACGCCGAGCTGTTCCGCGACATCGGCGACATGGACGTTGCCGTCGCGGTTCAGGATCTCGGTGATCGCCTGGTGGCGCAAGGTGGCTTGCAGTGAGGGCATCGCCTCACTGCTTTCCATTCTTTACGTTTGCCTGTCAATCGGAATGTTTCGAAAGCGCCTCGGCGATCAGCCTTCGCCGCCCGGCGCCCCCCAGAAGACGGCCCAGACGGCGAAGTCGTCGGACATCGCCTCGAAACGATGCTCCATGCCGGCCGGAACGAACAGCATGTCGCCGATCGTCACGTCCCGCGTCTCCTCGGCGCGACGGAATCGCGCGCGGCCGGCGACGACCACATACAACTCGTCCTTCTCGTGCGGATTCTGATCGTCGACGCCGCGTGGCGCGTAGAGCCCGGCATACATGCTGCCGTGGCGCATCACCTCGCGCCAGGGCCTCCCCGGCGCCGCGGGCAGCGCCTTGGTGGTGTCGGCGAGCCGCTGCAGCCAGTCCATGGTCATACCCTCCTACTTCGCCTTGCCAGATGGCGCAACGACCGTTGCCCGGTCAGGCTAGGCGAAGGCGCGCGGATGGCGAAAGCGAAACATTGTCGCCGGACAAGCGCCGGCCGGACGGCTTCTTAAAGCAGGGGTCCCAACAACCCGCCGAAGAGCGGCGCCAGCAGCGCGATCACCATCAACATGGCGAGGACGGTGATCACCAGGGTGAACGCCAGATGCTTGCCGCGGCTTTCCGTCGGCACGCCGATCACGCCGGTCATCGCCCGATAGAAGATCGTCAGCCCATAGATCAGACCGCCCAGCCAGGTCACTCCGCCGATCATCGGGATCGGCGACAGGGCATTGCCCACCATCGACGGCGTCAGCGAGAGCGCCACCAGCGTGTAGGCGGCGGGGAAGTCGTCGCGGCCGCCCAGGTTCCCGGCGACCATCGCGGCGATCTTGGCCATCGCCAGCAGGCCGGAGAACTGGAAGACCACGCGTAGCGCCACCACGGCCATCATGGTCGGCAAGCTGTCCGGCATGGGTATGCCGAGAGCCTCGAAATGCGCGCGGAACAGCCACGTCAACAGTGCCCAGACCAGCGCCGAGGCGACCAGCAGCGGCAGCACGTGCTCGCGCGCCACCACCGTCCAGGGCGGCACCGGGCGGGAATGAGCCTCGAGAGTGGGCAGCGGGCGCAGCAGCATACCGGCGGTGCGGCCGACGACAGAGGTGAGATCGACCATGGCGGCTGCTTGGTTATGGCGGACGGGCTGGTGCGTCGATATTCCTAAGATCGAGTTGCCGGAGGCCCGCGTCAACCGGCCACGGCGTAATCGCGCCACGCGACCGGCGCGACTTTTTGAAGGCTTTCCTTGAAAAAGTCGACGCGGCGGCAGCGGACCTTGCCCTGCCGGCCCGCCGCGTGTCAGTGGAGCGCCATGAAGACCCGACGTCGCACCCGCTCCGAGCAGTCCGGCCGGATCATCGAGACGGCGATCCTCGCGCTCGGTGCCCAGGGCGACGGCATCGGCGACGGCGACGGCCGGCCGCTATACGTGCCGCTCACCCTGCCTGGCGAACGGGTGCGCGTCCGCCTTGGGGAGCGGCGTGGCGACGGTCTCGCCGCCGAGCTGGTCGAGGTCCTGGCACCCTCGCCGGACCGGCGCCCGGCGCCCTGCGGCCATTTCGGCGTTTGCGGCGGGTGCTCGGTGCAGCATCTTGGTGCCGCCGCCTATGCCGCCTGGAAGCGCGATCTGGTTGTCGCCGCGCTGGCCCGGGCCGGCCTCGCCGGGATGCCGGTGGCGCCGGCGATCGTCACCCCGCCGGCCAGCCGCCGCCGGGCGACGCTGGCCGCCCGCCGGCTCCAGGCCGGTGTCGTGCTTGGCTTCAACGAGCGGCGCCGGCATCGCATCGTCGATCTGACCGGCTGCCCGGTGCTGCTGCCGTCGCTGGTCGCGCTGCTGCCGATCCTGCGCGAGACGCTGGCGGCGCTGCTGGCTCCGGGCGAGGCGGCGGAGGTGTCGGTGGCTGCCCTCGACGGCGGTGCCGATGTCGTGCTTGGCCTGCCGGGGCCGCCCGATCTCGCGGCGTGGGAGCGCCTCGCCGCCCTCGCCGAGACGGCCGCCCTCGCCCGGCTGTCCGTCAGGACCGGCGATGGCGAGCCGGAGCCGGTTGCCGCCCGCCGGCCCGCCACGCTGATCCTCGGTGGCGTGCCGGTGGCGGTGCCGCCCGGCAGCTTTCTGCAGGCCAGCGCCGAAGGCGGGGCGGCGCTGACCCGGCTGGTCCGCGACGGCGTCGGCACCGCCGCGCGGGTCGCCGATCTGTTCTGTGGTGTCGGCACCTTCGCCCTGCCGTTGGCCGGACGGGCCAAGGTCTTCGCCGTCGACTCCGCCCGGCCGGCGCTGGCCGCGCTGGCCGCCGCCGCCGCGGGCAGCGGGCTCGACGGCCGCCTCAGGGCCGAGTTCCGCAACCTGTTCCGCGACCCGCTGGCCGGCGCCGAGCTGTCCGGATTCGGCGCTGTCGTCTTCGACCCGCCGCGCGCCGGCGCCGCCGCCCAGGCGGCGGCCCTGGCCGCCTCGCCGGTGCCGGTGGTGGTCGGCGTCTCCTGCAACCCGGCCAGCTTCGCCCGCGACGCGGCGGCGCTGGTCGCCGGCGGCTATCGGCTGGAGCGGGTGACCCCGGTCGACCAGTTCCTGTGGTCGGCGCATGTCGAGCTGGTCGGCGTCTTCCGCCGTTGAAGCCCGCTACTCGGCCGGGGAGGGCGCGCGCTCGGGCGGCTCGTCGGTCTCCTCGCGGGCGACCGTGGTCAGGCCGAAATCGTGCAGCACGGCATAGGCCGAGGGCACGACCACCAGCACCAGCACCGTCGAGGCGAGCAGCCCGAAGGCGATCGAGGTCACCAGCGGGACCAGCACCTGCGCCTGCAGGCTGCGCTCGAACAGCAGCGGCAGCAGCCCGGCGATGGTGGTGACCGAGGTCAGCAGCACCGGCCGGAAGCGGTCGCGGCTCGCCTGCCGGGCCGCCTCCACCAGCTTCATGCCGCGATAGGCGTTCCGCTTCACGAAGGCGACCATCAGGATCGAATCGTTGACCACGATGCCGGCCAGCGACGCCATGCCCATCATGCTCGGCATCGACAGTTCCAGCCCCATGCCGATATGGCCCCAGACGACCCCGATCATGGCGAGCGGGATCGCCAGCATCACGATCACCGGCTCGGCATAGCTGCGGAACTGGAAACTCAGCAGCAGGAACACGCCGAGCATGCCGATCAGGAAGCCGCGCCGCAGCGACGCGCCGGTCTCCGCCTGTTCCGCCGCCTGGCCCTCGAGCTGGATGTCGACGCCCGGGTGACGCGCCGTCAACTCGGGCAGGAAGCGGGCCGTGGTATCGGCGATGATCTCGTTGACGTTGGCGATCTCGCCGTCGACCTCGCCGCGAAGGGTCACGGTGCGGCGGCCCTCGATGCGCTGGATGCGGGCGACGCCGCGGCCGGGCTCGGCCGTCGCCACCGCCGACAGCGGGACCTGACCGCCATTCGGCAGGGTGACGGTGAAGTAGTCGAGGTCGGCCAGGCTGTCCTGGTCGGCCGCCGTCAGCCGGACGTCGATCTCGAAGCTCTCGGCGCCTACCTGGATTTCCGCCGCCGTGCGCCCGTGATAGGCGGCGCGGAGTTGGCCGGCGATGGCGGCGGCGTCCAGGCCCAGCCCCAGCGACCCCTCGCGCAGGGCGAGGCGGATCTCCGGCTTGCCGGGGCGCAGATCGTCCTGCAGATCCTCTACCCCGCGATAGCGCGACAGCCACTCCTGCAGGGCCAGGGCGGCGGCCTTCAATTCGCCCAGATCGTCGCCCTGCAGGCGGATCTCGATCGGCACGCCGGCCGGGCCGACCTGCGGTTCCTTGAACGACAGGGCGACCACGTCCGAAACCTCGCCGACCTCTTCGCGCCACAGGTTCAGGACCGAGCCGACCCGGGCATTGCGCCGCTCCGCCTGCAACAGATCGGCCGTCACCGTCGCCAGATGGGCGCCGGATTCGAAGGCGTCGGCATTGCTGCCAAAACGGATCATCACGTTGCGCACCAGAGCCGCGCCGTCCGGCTGGTCCGGCGTAAAGGCGGCGTCGACCCGCTCCAGCGCCGTCGTCACCTGTGCCACCACGGCCTCGGTCCGGGCCAGCGGCGTTCCCTGCGGCAGCAGGATGCGGGCCTCGATCACGTCGCCGTCCAGATCGGGGAAGGCGCGGAACTTCAGGACGCCGCCGGCGAGCATGCTGATCGAAGCCAGGAAGGCCATCACCACCAGGCCGATGGTCAGATAGCGCCAGGTGACGGCGGTATCGACGATCGGCCCCAGCACGCGGTCGCGCAGCCGCGCGAAGCCGGCGTCGAAGCGGTCGCGAAACCGGCCGCGCCGCTCGTGTTTCAGGGCATGGGCGATGTGATGCGGCAGGATCAGGAAGGCCTCGATCAGGCTGACCGAGAGGGTGGCGATCAGCACGACCGGCAGCACTCGCAGGACCTTGCCGATATCGCCGGCCAGGAAGGCCAGCGGCGTGAAGACGCAGATCGAGGTGATGAAGGACGAGACGACGCCCAGCGCCACCTCGCGGGTTCCCTCGATCGCCGCCGCCAGGGGTTTCAGCCCCTGCTGCACCTTGGTGGCGATGTTCTCGGCGATGACGATGCTGTCGTCCATCAACAGGCCGATGGCGATCAGCAGCCCGACCATGGTCAGCATGTCGATCGACAGGCCGAGCAGGGTCATGACGAACAGGGCGCCGAGGAACGACGCCGGCAGCCCCATCGCCACCCAGAACGCATAGCGCAACGAAAAGAACAGCCACAGCACCAGGAACACCAGCACCAGACCGGCGATGCCGTTGCCGGTCAGCATGGAGAGCCGGTCCTCGACGATCGACGCCACGTCGCGGGTCAGCGTGAAAGTCACGCCGGGCGGCGCCCGCTGCTGCTCGGCGGCGACGAAGTCGCGCACCGCGCCGACCACCGTCAGCGTGTCCTGCTGCTTGGTCTTGGTGACCTGCAGGATGGCCCCGCGCTGCCCGTTGAACAGGACCCGCTGTTCGTCTGCCTCGAAGCGGTCGGTGATGGTGGCGATCTGGCCGAGCCGGAGCTGCGCGCCGGTATCGCCGCCGACGACCGCCAGATCGGCGAATTCCAGCGGCGACTGGCGGCGATCGGCGAAGCGCACCAGCACGTCGCGCTCGCCGGTCTCGATGGTGCCCGACGGCAGGTCGATGCTCTGCCGTTCGACGATGGCGGCGATGTCGGCGACGCTCAGGCCGTATTGCCGAAGGGCCAGGGTGTCCAGCTCGATGCGGATCTGGCGGTCGGAGAAGCCCAGGATTTCGACCTGGCTGACCTCGGGCAGGCGCGTCAGCCGGTCCTTCACCTCCTCGGCGAAGACCTTCAGGTCGGGTTCCGCCATCGGCCCGGTGATGGCGACCGAAACGACGAGGTCGGTCATGTTGATCTGCTCGATGACCGGGTCCTCGGCGACCTCCGGGAAGCTGTCGATGGCGTCGATCTCGGTCTTCACATTGGTCAGGAAGCCGTTGATGTCGCCGCCTTCGGCCATCTCGATGGTGGCGCTGCCCAGGCTCTCGCGGGCCTCGCAGCGAACCTCGCCGAGATCGGTCAGCCCCTCGACCGCCTCCTCGATGCGCTGGCAGATCGCCTCCTCGACCTCCTCGGCGGTGGCGCCGGGATAGGCGATGGCGACACGGACCGCGTCGGTCGAGAAATCCGGGAAGGTCTCGCGGCGGAGCGTCGGCAGCGCGACCAGCCCCAGCGCGAACAGCAGCACCATCAGCAGGTTGGAGGCGGTCGGGTGACGCGCGAAAAAGGGGATCATCGGCCGGGTTCCGCCGATTCCGGCCCGGCCGCGAGAGTCGGAATACCGCCCGCTCCCCCTTGATGGGAGTGGTAGGAGGAGGAGGTGACGCCCCGATATGCCCGTCCGTTCACTACTGGATCGCCGCGCTGCCGGCGGCCGCCTCGATCAGGCGCTCGGCCGTTTCCGGATCCAGCGTCGGATCCAGCAGCATGCCCTCGATCGCCGGGATCAGGTCGGTCACCACGACGCGGTCGCCGGTTTCCACTCCGTTCTCGATCACGACGAAATCGTCCTGCGCCGGACCGCTCCGTACCGGCCGGAACTCCAGCCGGTCGTCCGCCCCGACCACATAGAGAAGCTGGCCGCCGTCGGCGCCGCGATGGACCGCCATTCGTGGGACCACGATCACCCCGTCGCGCGGTGCGCCGCTCAGCTCGACTTCGGCGAACATGTTCTTCGCCAAGGGCGGCCGTCGACCGGGGATCGCCTTGCGATAGGGTTCGTCGACCGCGACGATGACACCGAGGGTCCGGGTCTGCGGGTCGATGGTATCGCTCAACCGGTCGAAGCGCGCACGCCAGGCGGCTTCCAACTCGCCCATCCGCAGCCGCACCGTGGCGTTCAGGCCCCATCGCTGCGGCAGCGCGGCCAGTTCGTTGGCGGTCAGGGCGGTCAGGTCGAGATCGCCGCCGACCAACGGCAACAGGCGGTCGATCGCCATCTGCGCGGTCACTTCGGCGACGTCGATGCTGTCAGCCTCGACAAGGCGCTGGCCGGCGGCGGCGAATTGGTCACGCTCCACCAGCACCTCGGCGATCCGGGCGTCGAAGGGCAGGCGGATTTCGGTGCGCGCCAGATCCAGCTCGGCCTCGGCGAGTTGCGATCGGCCGAGCGCCAGGCTCGCCTCCAGCACCTGCCGTTCAGACGGGAAGAGGGCGAGCTGATTGTCGAGTTCCTGGACCCGCTGATGCTGGGTCAGGACCGTGGTCTCCGCCTGATCGACGGTGGCCTGGCTGGTGTTGCCGTTGGCCAGCAGGGTGCGCTTGCGGGCCAGGTCCTCCTCGGCCAAGGCGAGCCGCCGCTGCTCGATCTCGCGCGAGCGGCCGGTGTTCGCCTCGCGCACCAGCAATTCGGCCAGTTGCGCTTCGGCGCTGTCGAGATTGGCGCGGTTGCGCGCGACGGCCAGATCATAGTCGGCCGGGTCGATGCGCAGGATCAGGGTGCCGGCCTCGAGCAGCCGGCCGCGCTCCAGATCCGGATGGCGCTCGACGATGCGGCCGGAAACCTGGGCCACCGCCTCCCACACCGTGCCCGGCAGGACATGGCCATAACCCAGGGCCCGGGGCACGAAACGTGCCGGTGTCACCTCGATCACCCGCACCGGACGCGGCGTCTCGGACGGCGCCGCCCGTTCCGGCGCGTCGCGGCCGCCGATCTGCCAAGCCAGCAGGGCCACGCCGACAGCGATCGGCGGCACGACCAGCAGGCGCTTGCCCCAGGCTTTCAGACGACTCATGCACCCGCCTCCCGGTCGCCGGCGGCGGCGTCGACCGGCGGCAGGCCGAGCGCGGCAAGGGCCATCGGTGCCACCACGTCGGCGATCGCCTGGATGCGGTCCGGCGTGTAGTCGTCCCAGCCGAGCCGGCGCAGCAACGGCGCCTTGCCGACGCGAAAGCCGACCATCTGGCCGAAAAGGGTATGCGCCGTCAGGATCGCGCGCGGATCGTCGGCTGCGAGGCCTTTCGCCGCCGCCGCCAGGGCGGTCACGCCCTGATGCATCGGTTCGACCACGCCGCGATACAGCACCGTGAAGATATCCGTCGGCGCGGCGTATTCGCGCAGCATGAAGGGGATATAGCGCTGCCGAGACGGGTCGTCGAGGAAGGTTCCGATCTGGCCGCGGACGAATCCGTCGACCAGCCGGGCGAGCGCAGGCCGGTCGCCGTCGGCCGCCGCCAACCCTCGGCGTAGCCTGGCGAGGCGCGGCAGGACGACACCGCCGATATCGGCGACGACGATCTCGGCGATGGCCTGGTAGAGGCCCTTCTTGCCGCCGAAATGATAGGCGATCGCCGCCAGATTGACGCCCGCCTCCTGTGCCAGGGCGCGGGTCGTCACCGCCTCATAGCCAAGGCGGCCGAATAACGACAAGCCGGCGTCGATCAGTTGGGCTCTCGTATCCTCGCCCCGGTTGGGCAAGGCGGTATCGGCAACTGTGTTCATGGGTCAAATATAAGTCAGTCGAACGATTAAATCAATCGATTGACTTCATTGCTGCCGGGTACCGAGGCGACGAATTCGATCGGCCCATGGCCAGGGAGGTCCATGGCCAGGACCGCGACGACCGCGCTACGCGGCGTTTTCGATGAAGGTCAGCAGGGCGCGCCAGTCTTCGCGCATGTTCTCGGCGCGTTGGCCGCGGAGGTCGAACAGGCTGAGCCCGCGGGCGGCGGTATCGGAATAGAGCGCGCTGTCGCGCAGACGCGTCACTACCTGATGTCCCTGGACGACGAGATATTGGTCGAGCCGGGCGGCAGCCCGGGTGCGGGTCCGCATCCGGTTGCCGACCAGGGCGACCGCCTTCTTGTTCTTGCGGATCGGCTTGATGGTCTCGAGGTGGTCGAGGAAGCGTGCCGTCGCCGCCTCGTCGAAGGCCGAGGGCAGCACCGGCAGCACGATCATATCGGCCATCTTGACCAGCGCCTCGGCCTGTTTCGGACGCATCGCCGCCGGCGCGTCGATGATCAGCCGGGCGGTGTGTCTCGGCGCCTTGCCGACATCCCGGACCCAGTCCAGGCCGTGCACCGGCGCCGTCTCCTTGGGCCGGCGGGCGGTCCATTCCAGGCTGCTGTGCTGGCGGTCGGCGTCGGCCAGCGCGGTAATCAGCCCTGCCTTGGCGAAGGCGCCGGCGAGCTGGGTGGCGATCGTCGTCTTACCGCAACCGCCCTTGGTGTTGGCTACCAGTACTGCCAGCATTGTCCGGATTATCCTCCTTGGTGCCAGAACGGCCGGGTCGCGGCAAACGCGTCCCAGTCGGCGACGAGGCGCGGCTCAAGCGTCGTCACGCCGTGCTCGTGCCAGCCGATCACCGTGCCGGCGCCGCGGGCCAGCAGCGCCGGATCGGCACCCGCCGGCAGTTCGGCGTTCAGTTCGTCCATCAGCCGGGCGGCGACCGCCACATCGTTCAGATGACCGATGCTGTCCTGCAGCCCGGCCAGCGCGGTCCCGTAGCGAAGGGCCCGCCGCTTCGGATAGAGCCCGCGGAAGAACTCGGCGGCGTAGCGCAGTTTCTTCAGCGCGATGCGTACCCGGTGCCGCTGCTCGGTCGGCAACCGGGCGAAATCGTCGCCCAGCTTCAGCACCTTGCGGTGCTGACGGCCGAGCACATGGTCGGCCAGTTCGACGACCGATTTCGCCTGCCACTTGGCGGCCTTGCCCGTTGCCCCGTCGCGCCAGCCTTCGCCTTCCAGCCAGGCGCCGAGGCTGAGCACGAAACGCGTATAGCGCGGCGTGGCGATCGCCGCGTTGACATGATCGTAGGCGGACGCCCGCATCGCCTCGGCGGCCGAACGCAGCGCCGGCAGGCTCGAATCGTCGGGCCGTGCCGCTGCGACCGGCGGCAGCAGCGAGGCCAGGAAGACGTCCCAGTCGCGCGCCGGACCCAGACTGCCGGCGATCCACCGGGTCTCCCCTTGCAGCCAGGAAAGCTGCTCGGCGGGGATCGCCTTGGCCAGCAGCGACAAGGCGGAGCGCAGCCGCCGCAGTCCCACGCGCATCTGATGCACGCCCTCGGGTTCGCTGCCGTCGAGCGCCGCCGCCTCGTTGGCCAGCCAATGGGACATGCAATTGCGGACGATCGCTTCGAGGACATCGGCGCCGGTCGCCGCGCGGTCGAGGACCAGCGGTACGGCCTTGCGCCATTCCGGGGCGGCGCCGGCGAGCGCATAGCCGCGCGCCGATTTCGAGCGGGTCTCGAATTTGAGCGGGACCAGATCGGTCAGCTCCAGCGCCAGATCGTAGAGCGCCTTGGGCGAGCCGTGGAGCAACTCCAACTCCAGTTCGGCGACCGGCTCCGAACGGTCGTCGGCGACGACGATTCCATCGTCGAAGGCGATTTCGATCTCGTCCTCATGGCCGTTGCCGTCGCTGCGCTTCAGCACCCGGCTCGACCGCCGGATGCGGCTGGCGAAGACCGGGTTCAACTCGCCGGGAAACATCAGGCCGACGCGATGCCGGGGCTCGGGCGCCGGCAGGGCATCGAGGTCGGGGTCGAGCGAGGCGACCGGCGCCTCCCACTCGCCGCGGCGCAACATCCCGTCGCCCTCGTCCTTCAGGGTCTGGATGAAGCGGCGCCCCTTGCGGCGGACGCGGAACGCCAACTTGCGCCGGTGCAGCCGGTGGTCGGGGGTGTCGTAATAGACGCTTTCCAGCCGATGGGTCACCAGCCGCCCCGACGTGCCGGTGAGCGCGCCGGCCTCGCGCAACGCTTTGAGCGCCGCCGGATCTCCGGTGAGCTTGAGTTCCACCTCCGACGGCGAATCGTCGTCGCGATCCTCTATCATCCCATCCAGAATCCCGTTGCGGCTTCCCTTTCCACATAGCATTTCACCGACCGTCGGTTCGGGCAAATGATCTGTGACAAAAAACGGACGAAATTCCCGGATCGCGTGCGGCCGACAGCCGCGCCTACCCTCAACTCGGCTTCTCGAACACCAGCAGCTTCGACATGAAGACCAGATCGCTCGCCGCCAGATCCAGCCCGGCCTTGCCGAACAGCCCGGCCAGATCGCATTTCACATAGTCGGCGTAGTAGGGCTCGTGGAAGGCCTGCGGGAAATACTCCAGCAGCCCGGCGAAATCCGGCCGGTCGTGCGCCTGCAGACTGTCGAGGAAGACGAACTGGCCGCCCGGCTTCAGCACCCGGGCGATCTCCGCCGCCGCCTGGGCCCGCACCTTGCGCGGCAGTTCGTGGAACAGGTAGACGCAGGTGACCAGATCCTGGCTGGCATCGGGCAGCGGGATCGCCTCGGCCGCCGCCTGGACATAACGCACCGGCCGTCCGCGCCCCTCGCGCAGCGCCCTGAGTGGCCCCCGGCCGCGGCCGACCCGGCGCCGCGCCTCGGCGAGATAGGGCGCCGACAGGTCGATCCCGGTCAACTCAAGGCGCGGGTGGTTGTCGCGCACCGCGGCGAGCATCGGGCCGGTGCCGCAGGCGAGGTCGAGCAGGCGCACGTTTTCCGGCACGCGGTGTTTCACGTAGTGGTGGATCGGCACCAGCGCCTGCCGGCGCATGGCGTCGGCGCCGCCTCCGAACAGCACCTCGACCTGATGCTCGTAGAGCCGGGCCGAACGGTCGGACAGATAGCCGTCGGTCTGATAGTGGAAATTCTGCAGGTAGTAGCGCGGCAGCTTCGGCGTGCCGGCCGGCGGCGTGCGAAAGACCTCGGCGTTGCCGCGCGCCCGGCGCCGGTCGTTGACCTTCGGCAGGTCGCGGAAATAGGCGCGGGCGTCGGCCAGCGCCCGATGCGGCGGCTCGACCAGGTTGTGCGGCAGGCGATAGAGGCCGGCCTCGATGTTGCGCCAGTCCCGCAGCATCAACGCGCGCAACTCGGCCAGGATCGCCTGGGTGCGCGGCGTGGCGCCGCTGATCTTCGGCCGCGGCATCGAGCCGCGCGCCAGCCGCGCCGAGACGAAATACTGCCCGAAATACCAGCCGACACGGGCGGTCTGCGCGGCGGCATAGGCGAGACGTTCGACCGGGTTGGCCATGGGGTGCCTCCGCTTCGGTTGCGCGCGGCCGACTGCCGCCCGCTGGAAACTGGAACTCCGGGCGGCGGCGCCAAGAGGCCGGTGGCAAAGCCCTACCTACTTGACGCCGGAGTGTAGCATGCCATTTGGCGATCCTGCGGCCATGGCGGAGCGAGCGTCGTGCGCTGTTTCTCGCCCCTTGCGTCATGGCACGCCACCGAGCGTGACTTCCCTTCGTCGGCCGGTGCCTGCGGCGCGTCAGTCGTGCCTCGCCACCCTATAGGTTTGGCGGAATTGGGCCTTCAAGACCTTGCCGATCATCGACTTGGGTAGCTCCTTCAGGAACCGGACGGATTTCGGCATCTCGTAGGATGAGAGCTTGTCCTTGAGAAAGTCGAGCAGTTCGTCCTGGGACGGGGCCCGATCCGCCGCCGGTACCACGAAAGCGGTGACCTGCTGTCCCCAATGCGGGTCCGGTAGCCCGACGACGGCGACTTCCCGGACGGCGGGGTGCTCCTGGATGGCGGCCTCGACGACGCTTGGATAGACGTTGTAGCCACCGGTGATCACCAGGTCCTTCAGGCGGTCGACCACGTAGAAGTAGCCATCCTCGTCCATGAACCCGATGTCGCCGGTGTGCAGCCAGCCCTCCCGCAGGACCTGCGCTGTCGCGTCCGGCCGCTTCCAGTAGCCCATCATCACCTGTGGCCCCCGGACGCAGATCTCTCCTTTCTCGCCCGGCGCCAGCGGCGTCCGGCTATCCTCAAGCGAGACGATCTCGACCTCGGTTCCCGGCACCGGCACGCCGATCGATCCGGGCTTGTCGAGGCCGGACGGCGCACAGCCGGTCACGACCGGCGAGCACTCGGACAGCCCATAGCCCTGAAAGAGGTCGCAGCCGGCGAGTCGTCGGAACGATTGTCGGATGTCGGACGGCAGGGTGTCGCCGCCGCAGGTGCACAGTCTCAGGGAGGAGAGGTCGGGCCGATCCCCATTCGGTTGGCTGGCGACCGCTGCGAAGACCGTCGGGACCGCGGGCAGGATGGTCGGCCGCCTCTGGCGCACGGTTCTCAGCACCTCCCACAGGTCGAAGCGCGGCAGCACCAGTATCTCGGCCCCTAGCGCGATTCCGGCGTTGAGCACCGCCGTCATGCCAAAGGCGTGGAAGAAGGGGATCACCGCCAGAACGCGCTCCTTGCCGGGCACCGCCGAGGGCAGGCCGAGCGCCGTCTGGCGCAAGTTGGCATAGAGGTTGGCGTGGCTCAGGCAGACGCCCTTCGGCGTGCCAGTCGTGCCGCCGGTATAGATCAGCGCGGCGATGTCGCGTCGTGGGTCGATCTTGGGGGGATCGACCTTGTGTGAATGCCGGAGCAGCCGCTCGAAGGGGACATGGATCCCGTCCCTAGGGATGGCGATGCGCTCGCGCCCCTTCGTGAGGCTGAACAGAATCCGCTTCGACCAGGGGAGCGAGCGGCCGAACCGACAGACCACGATCCTCTTCAACCGGCTACCGGGCAGGACATGGGCGATCTTCGAATGGATCCGCCGAATGTCGACGGTAACCATGACATCGGTCTCGGAGTCCTCGATCTGCTGGGCGATCTCCTTCTCCGCCCGAAGCGGGTTGTACAGCACGGCGGTGCCGCCGGCCTTGAGTACGGCGAAGAAGCAGAACACGAACTGCGGACAGTTCGGCAACAGCAGGCCGACCTTGACGCCGCGCCCGACGCCCATTTCCTGAAAGGCGCCGGCCAGCTTCTCGACGATCGCCCCGGCCTCGCCATAGGTGCACTTCCGGCCGAGGAAATCGAGGAACGGCCGCTTGCGATAGCGGGCCGCCGCCTCATCGAGGACGGCATGCAGCGGTGCCTCCGGTAGCGCGGCATGCCAGTCGATGTCTTTCGGGTAGTGCGCCAGCCAAGGATGCGGGGCGGCCCGCTCCCGTTCCGGCGAACTCGCGCGCATGGCTTTCGGCATTTTCGCCTCCCTTACGGCGATGGCAGATTCTTGCCGGCGACGATCACCGGCGTCTCGCTCCCGGCTTGGGGTTGCGCGACAACAGGCGCGGATGGCTGACCAGCCAGGCGCCGAGCAAAACCGGCAGAACGGCCCACAGCCGTATTGCCAGCGGTCCCTCGCCGCCGACCCCGCCGATGGCGAGCAGGACCATGCCGAAGCACGCCAGGCCAGCGCCGACCACCGCCTGCCATCCCGGCAGCGGCCGCGTCTCCGCACTCCGCGTCGTCTGCTCCAGCGGCGAGAAAAGCAACGAGACCGGCACCAGCAGGAGGCCCAGCCCTGCGACCCAGAGCGGCCGACTGATCCACCAGGCGCCGCTGCCGGGCCGAGGCGTTAGGCCGATGCCGCCTAGCAGCAGCAGCAGGCCGATGACCAGCACCATAACTGTCATGTGCCAGAGGTAGAACGTCATGATCGACCGGTTCACCAGAATGGTGGCGGCCCAAGGGCCGACCCCGCGCAGCCAGCGCCGGGCCGGGCCCTCGAGCGACAGCAGCAGGCCGCCCTGGAAGGCCGCCAGGGCGATCAGCGCGACGGTCGGCGGCCGCGAGTTGGACAGTTCCGCGCCGGGTACGCTGACCATGCTGATCGGATAGCCGGCGACGGCGACCAGCAGCAGCAGGACGGCGAGGCCGCCGGCGCACCATAAGAGCGCCGAGAGCGGGCCACCGATGCGCCCGGCACGCCACAGATAGCCGAGCTGATGGACGGCGAACCAGACGAAGACATAGTTGACCCAGCGCAGTAAGGGGAAGCCGCCCGCCAGGCCGGCGATATCGACCGCTACCGCGCAAAGGGCGAACAGCCAGAACGAGGCGGCCCCGGCCCGACGCCAAGCCCGATGGGTCAGCGGAACGGTCACCACAACCATGATGTAGACCGACAGAAACCAGATCGGCACCAGCGCGACGCGCGAGCCGTCGGCGACCAGCCCCGCGTCGACGCCGAGCGGGCGGGCGAGCATGGCGAGGCCCGCCCACAACAGGACCAGCGGCACCACCGGCCTGGTCAGGCGGTAGAGCCGCGCCGCTACCCACGCCTCGTATCCCTCGCCCTTCGTCCGAGCCGAGTCCCAGGAGGCGGCGTTGGCGTACCCGCCGACCATGAAGAACACCGGCATCACCTGGAATACCCAGGTCAGCCACGCGGTCCAGGGCGCGATGTGCAGCATGTAGTCGAACCGCAACAGCCCGTCGGCGACGAACGGCGCCGTCGTCAGCCAGTGGCCGAGGACGACGGCCCAGATGGAGGCGGCGCGCAACAGATCGACATAACGGTTGCGGTATTCCGGCGTGTGTCGGGCCGCAACCCGCGCACCGCTCCAAAGGAAACGGGCCTTTTCGACTACGACATTGTTGGCCATGGTCGCTGCGGCCGCACTTGGCAACGCCGCCTAGTTTTCGTTTGTATTGGCGCACTATTGGACGAATCGCGGCTTGCCGCCATGATCTGTCTCAACACCGCTTCCGCCGGCCCGCGTCGCACTGCCGGAACAGCCCATCGCGCGGAGGCGGGACCGTCGTCGCGGTCGCCGCCCGGTACGGATACAGTTTCTCCGGCGGTCGACGCGAAGCATCAACCGCGAACTCGATGAACGAGGAGACGAACCATGACCGCGCTGTTCCATCTCGCCTATAACGTGACGGATCTGGCGGCTGCGCGCCGCTTCTACGGCGGCCTGCTCGGCTGCCGGGAGGGGCGGAGCACCGCGACCTGGGTCGATTTCGACTTCTTCGGCCATCAGATCTCGCTGCATCTGGGAACGCCGTTCCAGACCGCGGATACCGGCAGGGTCGGCGACCATTTGGTGCCGATGCCGCATCTGGGCGTGATCCTCGACATACCCGTCTGGAAAGAGCTCGCCGCCCGGCTGACCGAGGCCGGCACGGAGTTCATCATCGAGCCGAGCATCCGCTTCGCTGGCGAGCCGGGCGAGCAGAGCACGATGTTCTTCCGCGACCCGGCCGGCAACCCGATAGAGATCAAGGGCTTCGCCGATCCGGCCGGGGTGTATGCCGCGTGATCCCCGTGCCGCCAGCCCGGTGGGGGGCGAGGTGACGGCAACGCCGCCCCCCTTCCAAACCAGAGCCGCGCTGGCGGCGGATCTGCGGCGCCTCGGGCTCGGCCCCGGCGACATGGTGATGGTCCATGCCGCGGTCAGCCGGGTCGGCCGGTTGCTGAACGGTCCCGATGCCCTGATCGGCGCGCTGCTCGACGCGACGGCCCCTGGCGGCACCGTGCTCGCCTATACCGACTGGGACGCCCGCTACGACGAATTGCTGGACAGCGACGGGCGGGTGCCCGCCGAGTGGCGCGACCACATTCCGCCCTTCGATGCCGCCGCCTCCCGCGCGGCACGGGAGAACGGCGTGCTGGCGGAGTTCCTGCGCACCTGGCCCGGCGCCAGGCGCAGCGGCAATCCGGGGGCCTCGGTCGCGGCGACCGGCGCCCGGGCGGACTGGATCACCGCCCACCATCCGCTCAACTATGGCTATGGCTTCGGCGAGGGCTCGCCGCTGGAAAAGCTGGTCGCGGCGGGGGGCAAGGTGCTGATGATCGGGGCGCCGCTCGACACCATGACCCTGCTGCACCATGCCGAGCATCTGGCCCGGGTCTCGAACAAGCGCATCCGCCGCATCGAAATCCCCTTCGCCACCGCTTCGGGCACAAGGTGGCGCATGGCGGAGGAGTTCGAGACCGCGGTTCCCGTCGCGCCCGGCCTCGACGACGACTATTTCGCCTCCGTGGTCGGGGACTTCCTGGCCACCGGCCAAGGTGAGCAGGGCGCCGTGGGTGACGCGCCGAGCACGCTGGTCGACGCCGCCGCCATCACAGCTTTCGCAGTGGGCTGGCTGGAGAACCGCCTCGGCCGCGCCGGCCAGTAGGGTGCAATAGATGGCCGTTGGCCTATCGGGGTGCCGGCGGCCGGGATACGATGGCGCATCGGACGGCGAGGGAGAGTCGATGTGAGCGACCAGTGGCAATTCCAACTTCGGGTCACCCTCGCCGAGCCCTTCGCGGCGCTGTCGCGGCAAAACCCGGACGACCCGGCCCTGGCGCCACTGGCCGGAATCCTGCGCCGGCACGGCGCCGCCCTGAACTGCCAATTCGACGCCTTCGCCGGCTATGTGGCCGAGGCCGAGGCGCGGGGCACCGAGAAGTACCCGCTCTACGCCTGGACCAAGGCGACCATCGAGGACCCGGCCAAACAGGCCAAATACATCAAGTCGTTCACGCTCTACGTCGATGGCGATGAGGTCTATGCCCGGGCCAAGGCGGACGCGCTGGAGGCCGAACTGAAACCCCTGGTCGGCGGCGCCATCGTCACCGGTCTCGCTAGGCACGACACCAACCCCGCCAACAACCCCCAGCCGCCGAAGCGGTATCGGAAGTGAGGACGGCGTCGCCGCTGCTTACTGCGGCCGGCAACACCCTTGATAGCCGGCTTCCACCGGGTCACCGGCCCCAGGAAGGCACAGCCTTGAGTCGACCGGAAAAGTGGAAGCGAATGGACGCCGAGGCCATTGCAAAGGGGATCATGCCGAGCTTGCCTCGGTCCGGCCTGCAAACGACTGGAGCACCCCAGCCAGACTTGTCCCTCGCAAAATTGGCAGCCTCTATCGGCGGATTGCTCGTTGTCGGTATGTACTGTGTTTGTATCGCGTGAAAGTCGTGGACCTAGCGTACTATTGTCGTTTACGACAGTATTGAATTGAGAAAAATGAAGAATATTACAGCGGATAACGAGAAAGAGAGGAAGATATGAAAATGTTATTTATAGTAATATTGGCATTAGTAGTAAGCACTAGTTCTGCGTATTCTGACGACGACAGTGACGGTGAAGATTTCTATTGGAGGACGCCGAATCTCACTGTGCCGTATGTGGTAGATTCGCTGGGGCAGTTTGTCGGCACGTGGCTGGGAGACCATATTGTTGGCCTGAAATCAGGCGACCTAACGGCCGTCTTGAATGTTTCTACTAGTCGTCTTCAAGCAAGGCATCCACTCTATTTTGATAACGAATACTGTATTCCGCCAGCATACTTTAGGATTGGTGTCGTTGGTCGTCCGGACTATGACCCATTTGGATAAGAACTGTCAGACCAGCCGCCTACGGCTATGTTGCACGGGATTGTGTACCTGCCGGACCTAACCTAGCCGTCGACCGTTATTCCGGTGATCGCCTATCAAATTGGCGACGATGAATGCACAGCCCTGAGCAGTGTCGGCAGGTTGATCGTTGTACCGCCAGTTCCTGTCTTTGATCTCAGGTATTTGGTACCTCCGTTCTCGCTGGTCTACTAATTCTGGTATCTATAGGTCAGCTAGGGAATGACTCTGCGAATCCTCGCACAACCAGCGCAAGAGCTGGCGACTTGATCCCCTCCCGACCATTTGTTTCTCCAATGGTTGGTGCGCAAAATGCGGGTCATGGAGACAGGTTGCCAGTGTTGGGCGACGAGTCGCAGTACCAATTCCCGGTGGCGGTGTACGCCAAAGGAAGTGGCTAAGCGGACCAGTCGGCAGGATCACCGGTTCTGATTGTCAGGCTGGCGGGGCAGAAACGTTGTTGTTAAGGCGGCAGACTCCATCTAATCAGCCCTTGCCGGCTTGGTGCGGTTCGTTTCATTGCAGGTCAGGTCGCATGACCTACGCTAGCGTTTGGCCATAGAGCGCGCATTGATGAGGTCATATATTCCGCGACCGCTCCCACGCCGTTGCGCCTGCCCTCAGCCTGTGCTTGCCTGCATCTCACCTCCCGCATCCTAGGTCCCAACTGACTGCCGCATTCCAATAGAGCCCCGCCAATGCCCGCCTTCAAGACCCTCGACGATCTCGACGTTGCCGGGCGCACGGTGCTGGTGCGTGGCGACCTCAACGTGCCGATGAAGGACGGGCGGGTGACCGATGCGACTCGGCTGGAGCGGCTGGCGCCGACCCTGCTGCAACTCGCCGAGCGCGGCGCCAAGGTCGTCGTTCTGTCGCATTTCGGCCGGCCGAAGGGGACGCCCGATCCGGCCTATTCGCTGCGCCCGGTGCTGCCGGCGCTGGCGGCGGCGCTCGGCGGCCGGGCGGTGGCGTTCGGCGAGGACTGCATCGGCCCGGCCGCCGCGGCGGCGGTGGCGGCGGCCAAGGCGGGCGACGTCGTCCTCTTGGAGAATCTGCGCTACCACCCCGGTGAGGAGAAGAACGACCGCGCTTTCGCCGAGGCGCTGGCGGCGCTCGGCGATCTCTACGTCAACGACGCGTTCTCCGCCGCCCACCGGGCGCACGCGTCGACCGAGGGTCTGGCCCATCTGCTGCCGGCGGCGGCCGGGCGGCTGATGGCGGCCGAGTTGCAGGCGCTGGGGGCGGCGCTGGAGAAGCCGGAGCGGCCGGTGATGGCCGTCGTCGGCGGCGCCAAGATCTCCACCAAGCTCGATCTGCTCGGCAACCTGGTCACCCGGGTCGACCGGCTGGCGCTCGGCGGCGGCATGGCCAACACCTTCCTCCACGCCGCCGGCACCGCGATCGGCGCCAGCCTGTGCGAGAAGGACATGGCCAACCAGGCCCGCGCCATCGCCGAGCGCGCGAAGGCGGCCGGCTGCGACCTGCTGCTGCCGAGCGACGGCGTGGTGGCGCGGGAATTCAAGGCAGGCGCGGAGAGCCACACCGTCCCGGTCGATGCCATCCCGGAGGATGGCATGATGCTCGATGTCGGGCCGGCGACGGTGGCGATGCTGAAGGCGCGCATGGCGGAATGCCGGACCGTGGTGTGGAACGGCCCGCTCGGCGCCTTCGAGATCGCCCCGTTCGACGCCGCCACCACCGCGCTCGCCCGCCATGCCGCCGAGCTGACCCAGGCCGGCCGGCTGCTGACCGTCGCCGGCGGCGGCGACACCGTGGCGGCCTTGGCCCAGGCCGGCGTGCTCGACCGCTTCAGCTATGTCTCGACCGCCGGCGGCGCCTTCCTGGAATGGCTGGAGGGCAAGGAACTGCCGGGCGTCGCCGCGCTCACCGGGTAGGGACCCGCTTGCGCGTTCTCGTTGTGCCGACGAGGGGAAATAAACCTTTCCTAAACCTCCATCGGCGATGATGGCGGGAGAGCGAATTTGTCACCGGCGCGGGCGGTGACCGTTTCATAAGGAAGGATCATGCAGATCTCCCCCTCCGCCGCCCTTTTTCAGGCCCTGTCGTCGATCTCGCAGCCCCAGGGCGTGCAGGTCCGCGGCGCCGATCAGGCACAAGCGGCCCGCCAAGCCAGTGCCGTCGAGCCAGAGACGCCGCAGGCGGTTCAGGAAACCCGCCAGGCCGAGGCCCGCACCGCCACCGCCGACGCAGTCAGCGAGCCGGCCCGCGAAGAGGGCCTGCGCCGCGGCTCGCTGATCGACGTCAGCGCCTAACCGCCCCTTCCGAGTTCCGGATTCCGCTTGCGGCCGCCCCGGTGGGGCGGTCCTAATGCTGCATGAGCGATGCGCCGAAACCCGCCGGGCCCACCGTCCGCGCGGTGCCCGCGGGCGACGACCGCATGCGGCTGATCTGCCCGGATTGCGGCTACATCGCCTATGAGAACCCGAAGATCGTCGTCGGTTCGGTCGCCTTGTGGGACGACCGCATCCTGCTGTGCCGCCGCGCCATCGAGCCGCGCAAAGGCTTCTGGACGCTGCCCGCCGGCTATCTGGAGCTGAACGAGACGGTCGAGGAGGGCGCCCTGCGCGAGGCCTGGGAGGAGGCGCGGGCCCGGCTCGAGCTCGACGGGCTGCTGGCGGTCTATTCGATCCCGCGGATCAGCCAGATCCAGCTCATCTACCGCGCCCGCCTACTCGACCCGGATGTGTCGGCCGGGCCGGAATCGGCTGAGGTCGGTCTGTTCGACTGGGCGGCGATCCCGTGGGACGACATCGCCTTCCCCTCGGTCCACTGGTCGCTGTCCCGCCATCGCGAGACCGCCGGCCGTCCGCTCGGCCCCCCGGCCGGAAACCCCGAGGCAGACACGCCGGGGCTCTAGCATTAAGATTCCGAGATATTCCCTCTCAAGCAGGGGGAGAGGTGTGGTTCGGCGCCAATCGCCTGGTGTCTTGGAGGTGGGCGAACGCCTTCCTTACGGCCGGCCGCCCTGGCGGGCGAGGAAGTCGGCGAGGCGGCGGCCGGGCTGGGCGGCGTAGCGATCCTCCAGCACCGCCGCTTCCTCCATGCGGTCGACGCGGAACGAGCGGAAATCGTCGCGCAGTTCGCACCAGGCGACGAGCAGCCAGACCGGACCATAGAAGGCCAGCGCCAGCGGCCAAACCGTGCGATGGGTGGCCTCGCCGCCGCCATCGGTATAGGCGATGGTCACCTTGCGCGACTCGCGCACGGCGCCGCGCAGGGCGGCGAGGTCGATGCGGATTTCCGCCCGGTAGTGGTCGCCGGGGGCGAACAGGGCGGTGTCGCGGAACTGCCGGCGCTGGCGTTCGGGCAGGGCGTGCTCGATCTTCGACAGCGCGTTCTCCGCCGCCCGGCCGAGGCGCTCGTCGCCCCAGGAGCCGACGATCTTGGCGCCGAGCACGATCGCCTCGATCTCTTCCAGGGTGAACATCAGCGGCGGCAGGTCATAGCCGTCGCGCAGCAGATAGCCCAGCCCGGCCTCGCCCTCGATGGGCACGCCGGAGCCGACCAGATCGGCGACGTCGCGATAGATCGTGCGGACCGAGACCTCCAACTCCTCGGCCAGATCGCGGGCGGTGGTCAGCCGGCGACGGCGGCGCAAGGCCTGGATCAGTTGGAACAGGCGGTCGGCACGGCGCATGGGCGGTCTCTTTTCTCACTCCCGAGACTCTATTCAACCCCTGCTGACACCATGCTGTCAGCATGCTTGTGCCACATTTGTTCTCGACGCTGGCCATCCGGCCGCACCCGCACCCGCCGCGCGCCCACTTGCCGCGCCAAAGGAGTCGCAGAGATGACGGATGTGCCCGCCGCCCCCCTGGTCGCCACCGATCGGCTGGACGAGACCCGTGCCTTCTATCGCTGGCTCGGATTCAAGGTCGTGCAGGCCGGCCCCGACACCGTGGAACTGGCCTGGCCCGACGACCTCAACCGCCGCATCGCCTTCCGTCAGGCCGCAATCGTCGCAACGCCGACGGTGTCGTTGCGGCTGGAGGTGGCCGATGTCGAGGGGCAGTACCGCCGCATCGGCGCGGTCCACACCCTGGCCGCCAAACTGCGCGACGACGGTCCCGGCCGCCGTGTCTTCGCCGTCGCCGATCCGAACGGCGTGCTGCTGGAGTTCGCCGGCCCGGCGAAGAAGTCCGCACAGCCGCCGCCGGCCGCTCGCGCGGTGATCTACCCGATGGTGATGAGCGCGGGGTAGTCGACGGCAAGGCGGGGCAAGGATGGGCCCCGGGCCGCCACTTGTTACTCAGCCGCCGGGCTTCGGTTCCTCGATCTGGTGCTTGGTCAGCAGCGGGACCTGGGCGATGCCGAAGGCGAGGGTCAGCGGGATGATGCCGAAGGTCTTGAAGGCGACCCAGCTGTCGGTGGAGACATTGCGCCAGACCAGCTCGTTGAGCGCCGCCAGGACCAGGAAGAAGAACGCCCAGCGCCAGGTGAGGCGGCGCCAGCCCTCCTCGTCGAGATGCAGCACCGCGCCCATCAGCAGTTTCAGGTATTGCCGCCTGAGGGCGAGGCCGACGAACAGCACGGCGGCGAACAGCAGGTTGACGATGGTCGGCTTCAGCTTGATGAACAGCTCATCGCCCTGCCACAGGGTCAGCCCGCCGAATAGCAGCACGAAGAAGCAACCGACCAGCGGCATGATCGGCAGCCGCCGCTCCAGCCGGTAGGAGGCGAAGACGGCGATCGGCATCACCACCATGAAGGCGGCGGTGCCGGCCATGATGCCGTACAGGCTGTTGGTGACGAAGAAGACCAGGAGCGGCCCCGCCTCCAGCGCCAGACGCAGGAAGGGTGAAACCGCCGGCCTGGCGGCGTCGGCCCCTGCCGGCCCGGAGCGGTCGGGCGCGGTCACTGGAAGCCGACTTCGTCGAAGGTCCGCAATTTGCGGCTGTGCAGGCGCTCCGGACCCATGCCGCGGAGGATCTGCATGGCGCGAATGCCGATCTCCAGATGCTGGCCGACCTGTCTTTTGTAGAAGACGTTGGCCATGCCGGGCAGCTTCAACTCGCCGTGCAGCGGCTTGTCGGAGATGCAGAGCAGGGTGCCGTAGGGAACCCGGAAGCGGAAGCCGTTGGCGGCGATGGTGGCGCTCTCCATGTCGAGGGCGATGGCACGCGACATGCTCAGCCGCTCGACCGGCTCGCGATAGTCGCGCAGCTCCCAATTGCGGTTGTCGATGGTGGCGACGGTGCCGGTGCGCATGACGCTCTTCAGCTCATAGCCGGTAAGGCCGGTCAGTTCGCTGACCGCCTGCTCCAACGCCTGCTGCAATTCGGCCAGGGCGGGAATCGGCACCCAGATCGGCAGATCGGCGTCGAGCACGTGGTCCTCGCGGACATAGCCGTGCGCCAGCACATAGTCGCCGAGCTTCTGCGTGTTGCGCAGCCCGGCGCAGTGGCCGAGCATCAGCCAGGCGTGCGGCCGCAACACCGCCACATGGTCGGTGATCGTCTTGGCGTTGGACGGGCCGATGCCGATGTTGACCATGGTGATGCCGGAATGGTTCGGGCCCTTCAGGTGATAGGCCGGCATCTGCGGCAGCCGGTCGATCAGCGCGCCGCGCGGCCCGCCCTGGTCGAGCCGGCAATTCGGCGTGATGCGGTTGCCCGGCTCGACGAGTGCCTCGTATTCGCATTCCCCCTTGGCCATCATCTCGTGGCCGAGGCGGACGAATTCGTCGATGTAGAATTGGTAGTTGGTGAACAGCACGAAGTTCTGGAAGTGCTCGCAGCCGGTCGCCGAATAGTGCTTCAGCCGGTGCAGCGAGTAGTCGATGCGCGGCGCGGTGAACAGCGCCAGCGGCCGCGACTGGCCGCGCCTTGCCTTGAAGGTGCCGTTGACGATGCTGTCGTCGGTCAGCGCCAGATCGGGCACGTCGAACACGTCGCGCAACAGGCCCAGGCGCTCCGGCGCCAGATCGCCCTCGACATGCAGCCCGTCGGGGAAGGCGAAATGGATCGGGATCGGCAACTCGCTGACGCCGACTTCGATCGGTACCTGGTGATTGCGGAGTAGCTGGCCGAACTGCTCGGTGAGGTATGGCCCGAACAGATCGGGCCGGGTGATCGTCGTGGAATAGCGATCGGGCGAGGAGACGAAGCCATAGCTGAGGCGGGTATCGACCCGGGCGAAACTCCGGGGGGCGACCCGCACGAAGGGATAGCAGGCCCGCACCCGGCCGCCCGGCGCGTCACCGCGGGCGAACTCCTCGAAGCGCTGGCGCAGGAAGGCCGTGCTCTCGTCGTAGATCTCGCGCACCCGGACCAGAGCCTTCTCGGCGTCGCGGAACTGCGCGGTTTCCCGGGTTGCCTCGGGCGGCATTTCTGCCTTGGCCATCTTCGTCATCCATCGAGTCCCATCAGCGACCGCGCGAAGGCACCAGCGTCGAAGGCGCGCAGATCGTCAATACTTTCGCCGACCCCAATCGCGTGCACCGGCAGGGCGAAGCGCTCGGCCAGCGCTACCAGCACGCCCCCGCGGGCGGAACCGTCCAGTTTGGTGACGATCAGCCCGCTGACGTCGACGATGTCGCGGAACGCCTCGACCTGGGCATGGGCGTTCTGCCCGGTGGTCGCATCGAGCACCAATAGTACCGCGTGCGGGGCGGTCTCGTCCTGCTTCTTCAGCACCCGGCCGATCTTCGCCAACTCCTCCATCAGCCCGGCCTTGTTCTGCAGCCGGCCGGCGGTGTCGACCACCAGGATGTCGGACCCCTCGCGGCGGGCGCGGGCCAGGGCGTCGAAGGCGAGGCCGGCGGGGTCAGCCCCTTGCGCGCCGGCGACGACGGGCACGCCGGCCCGTTCGCCCCACACCTGGAGCTGGCCGATCGCCGCGGCGCGGAAGGTGTCGCAGGCGGCCAGCATGACCGAGCGGCCGGCGCCGTGCCATTGCGCCGCCAGTTTGCCGATCGTCGTCGTCTTGCCGGTGCCGTTGACGCCGACGACGAGCACGACGACGGGCCGATGGGCGGCGGTGTCGAGGGCGAGCGGTCGGGCGACGGGGGCGAGGATGGCCGCGACCTGCTCGGCGAGCGCGTGGCGCACCTCGTCGGGGGTGATGTCGCGGCCGAACCGGGTGCGGGCCAGCTCCGCCGTCAGCCGGGCCGCGGTGGCGGGGCCCAGATCGGCGGCGATCAGCAGTTCCTCCAACTCCTCCAGCGCTTCGTCATCGAGCTTGCGCTTGGTGAAGATGTCGGCGATGCCGGTCGACAGTTTCGTCGACGAGCGCGACAAGCCGGCCTTGAGCCGGGCGAACCAGCCGCTGTTGGCGGCGGTCTCGGCGCCGCGACCGTCGCCGTCCATCGCCATCATCCGCCCACCACGCTGCCCGCCAGCCGGCCGCTGGCGGCGGCGGTCAGCCGGGCCCGAACGATGGCGCCGGGCATCGCCGGGCGGTCGAGGTCGACGGGAGCGAAATGCTCGGTGCGGGCGGTCGTTTCGCGCTCGACAAGAACCTCCCGCTCGCGTCCGACCTCGCCTTGCAGATAGGCGGCCAGCGCCAATTCGCCGGCCGCGCGCAGCCGGGCGGCGCGCTCGCGGCGGATCGGTGTCGGCACTTGCGGCATGCGGGCCGCCGGGGTGCCGGGACGGGCCGAATACGGAAAGACGTGGCAATAGATCAGGCCGCAGGCGGCAACCGCGTCCAGAGTATTCGCCGCCATCGCCTCGGTCTCGGTCGGGAAGCCGGCGATCAGATCGGCGCCGAAGACGATCCCGGGGCGCAACGCCCGCGCCCGGTCGCAGAGCGCGATGGCGCCGGCGCGGCCGTGGCGGCGCTTCATGCGTTTCAGCATCATGTCGTCGCCGGCCTGCAACGACAGATGCAGGTGCGGCATCAGCCGCGGCTCCTCGGCGATCATGCGCCAGAGGTCGGCGTCGATCGCCGCCGGGTCGAGCGAGGACAGGCGCAGGCGCCGCAGTTCCGGTACCTGGGCGAGCAGCCGGCGGACCATCTGCCCGAGCGCCGGCCGGCCGGGCAAATCGCCGCCATAGGAGGCGATGTCGACGCCGCTCAGCACGACCTCGTTGAAGCCGGCCTCGACCAGCGTCCGGACCTGGGCGACGATCTCGCCGATCGGCACCGAGCGGGAAGGGCCGCGACCGAAGGGAATGATGCAGAAGGTGCAACGGTGGTCGCAGCCGGTCTGCACCTGGACGACAGCGCGGGCGCGGCCCTCGAAACCCTCGACCAGATGACCGGCGGTCTCCTCGACGGTCATGATGTCGGCGACGGACACCCGCTCGCCGGCGGGCGCGAATCGGTCGGCCGCCCAGGAGGCGGCCTCCAGCTTCTCGGCATTGCCGAGCACGCGGTCGACTTCCGGCATGGCGGCGAACCGCTCCGGCGCGATCTGCGCCGCGCAGCCAGTCACGACGATGCGCGCCTGCGGCCGCTGGCGGCGGGCGCGGCGGATCGCCTGGCGCGCCTGGCGCTCGGCCTCGGCGGTGACCGCGCAGGTGTTGACGATCACCGCGTCGCCAAGGCCCGCGGCGTGGCCGCGCATGACCTCGGACTCGTAGGCGTTCAGCCGGCAGCCGAAGGTGATAATCTCGGGTTCCTTGAGCGAGGTGGTCATGGCAGCAGCGCGCCGTTCAAGGTGCCGGAGAAGACGGTCGTGGCCGGCCCAGTCATGACCACGCGCCCGTCGCCTCGCCAGGCGATGCCCAGGTCACCACCATCGAGAAATACCGATACGGACCGCTCGGTCAGGCCGCGCCGGGCGGCGGCCACCACAGCGGCGCAAGCCCCGGTGCCGCAGGCGCGGGTGATACCTACGCCGCGCTCCCAAACGCGCAAACGAAGGCTATGGGAGTCGAGCACCTGGGCGACCCCGATGTTGGCCCGCTCGGGGAACAAGGGATCATGTTCCAGCCGCGGGCCAAGCTCGGCC
>JABDIP010000180.1 GCA_013003675.1 Inquilinus sp. | reverse complement strand
TCGTGGGCCTTGTCGGCGGCTTCGTGGCCTACGGGCTCGGACTGCTGGTCTGGCCCTACAGCGCGCTGACGGCGTCGCCCCTCGGCCGCAACCACATGGCGATGGCGACCTGGACGCTGGCGTATTGGACGGTCCTCTGCGTGCTCTTCTGGCGACTCGGAGACCTGCTGTGGGCCGGCGCCAACCGCTGGCTCGCACTCGTCCTCTCAGCCGTGGGCGTGGCGGTGCTCACCATCACCGGCACGCTCGGCGGATCCTTGTCCGGCAACCCGTCGGCGGTCAGCGAAATCGTGCGCATGGCCGGTTGGGAGACCTACACCACGTTCTACGTCCCGTCCCTGACCCTCGCGATCATGGTCGGTGCGTCGGTGGTGCTTCTGGTGTTGGGCTTCTGGGGTCGCCGGACCCGGGGCTGACGGACCGCCCGCCGATTGCGGTCGCGCCATCGCCGCGGAGTTGCGACCGCATGATGGATGGCACGATCCGGGGCCGGGCGTAAGACGCCGTGAACTGGCAGAGTGCGACATGACAGATTTTTCCGTCGATGCGGACCCGGCCCTGTCGATCGCTGGGGCGCCTGAGCTACCCGACACCGCGGTGCCGGAATTGCCCGCGTACCTCCAGGAAACCTATGCCTGGGCGTATCTGTGGCCGATCAGCGTGCGGCTGCTGGACCGTCCGTGGATCACATCGGCTATTCTCTGGGGCAACTACCGGCGCCTGAAGCGGGCGGCGTTCAGCGAGATCCCCCCCGGGCAACGGGTGCTGCAGACAGCCTGCGTCTACGGCGATCTGTCTTACGACCTCGGCGCGTTGGTCGGCCCACGCGGCCGGCTCGACGTCATCGATGTCGCCCCCATCCAGGTGGCCAACTGCCGCCGGAAACTGAACGGTGTGGGCCATGCCCACGTCCGCCTGGCCGATGCGGCGGCGCCCGGCGGCGGACCATACGACGTCGTCTGCTGCTTCTTCCTGCTGCACGAACTCCCCGACGATCGCAAGCGCGCGGTCATCGACAGTCTGCTGTCGGCCGTCGTTCCCGGCGGCAGCGTGGTCTTCGTCGACTATCACAAGCCGCGATCCCTGCATCCGCTGAGAGGGCTCATGAGCATCGTCTTCGACTGGCTGGAACCCTTTGCGAAAACGCTGTGGCGGCGCGAGATTTCGAGCTTTGCCCCGGCGGCGGATCGGTTCGATTGGCGCAAGGAGACTTATTTCGGCGGGCTCTATCAGAAGGTCGTGGCCAGGCGCCGGATACCGTCAGACCCGGTGCCGTCCGGGCCGGCGTGAGGTTGAGAGCCACGGTCGGACCGGCTGCCGGCCTACTGGAAACGCCTGCCATCCCGGCCTGATGGACGGGCGGTCGTCAAGCTCGACCCCCGACGGGCGTTTCGTGCTCGACGACGATTTCTGCGATGGTTGCGTCCTGTCCGTCGCCGAATGCTCTTGCGCCGCCATCAATATGGTGCCGAAAACGATCTGAGCGCGGCTGACGAACAGCGCCGTGTGGTTGGGCGCGCCGGGATGCGGCGTAAGGACGCCCCATGCTATCCTGGCTGGTAGCCGTGGCGCACGGTGGCGGTGCCCTCGGGCTAGGGTAGCCATTCTGGACGACGATCACTGATAGGCATCTCGATGAAAAGGCGGTTCATCGCACCCCTGGTGTTCGCTGCGACGATCGCCCTCGGCGCCGCTCCGACCCGGTCGGAGGAAGTCACCGTGCCCGCGTTTTCCGACCAGGCGCGCCAAGGCGGGATGCTATTCATGGGCAAGTGCGCATCATGTCACGGCTTCTATGCACAGGGATCGGACAAGGGGCCGCCGTTGCTCCACCGCTACTATCATCCGGGCCACCATTCCGACGAAGCGTTCTTGCGGGCGATCCGCGATGGCGCGCGACAGCATCACTGGTCGTTCGGCGACATGCCGGCCGTGGAAGGAATCACCGACGAGCAGGTCCGGTTCGTCATCCACTATGTGCGCGAGATGCAGCGCGCCAACGGCGTTTTCTGATCCACGCTCGCGCGTAGAACGCGCCGCAAGGAGGGACAAGACGTGAATGAATACCGCTTGCCGCTGTCGGCGCTTGGCCTCTTCGTCGCCATCGCCGCTCTCCCGGCGCCGGCGCTGTCCGATGAGGGGCACGACCACGCGCCCGGAGCGGAGCAGGAGATGCTGGAGCAGATGAGGCGAACTCACGCCGGACACCAGCACGACCACGATTTCGAGGCGATGGAGGCGGTCTCGGCCGAGGACATGCAGCGCGTGATGACGCTGATGATGGATATCGGCCTCGCCTTGCCGCCGATGGACAGCGAACGCGGGCGCGAAACGTTCCTCGCCAAGGGGTGTGTGGCCTGCCACTCGGTCAACGGTATCGGCGGCGCGGTTGGTCCGTCGCTCGACGCCGCCGAGATGCCCGCGCCGATGAACGCCTTCGAGTTCGCCGCGCGCATGTTGCGCGGCGCGGCGGCCATGGCGCAGATGCAGGACGACCTCTTGGGCGCGGCGGTCGAACTGAACGGACAGGAACTCGCCGACCTGATCGCCTTCGCCCATGACGAGGCCGAGCAGCGAGAGCTGACCACGGATCAGATCCCCGATCGCTACCGCGACCTGATCCTGCAATAGGCGGCCACCCGCCAAATGCCCGACTACCTCGTCCTGCTGACCGTCGGTGCCCTGCTGCTGATGGCGCTCGTCGTCGACGTGCTGGGAGAGCGGACACGGCTGCCCCGGGTGACGCTGCTGGTGCTGGTCGGCATGGCGGCCGGCCCTTCCGGCTTCGATGTGCTGCCGATTGCCTTCAACGGCTGGTATCCGCTGTTCGCCATCATCGCCCTGGTGATGGTCGCCTTCCTGCTCGGCGGTCGATTGACGCGCCAGGTCCTGGCCGAGGACGGCCTGCACATCCTCGGCGTGTCGACCGGCGCCGTCCTCGTCACCGCGGTTCTGGTCGGCGGCGGACTGTGGCTGCTGGGGTTCGAGCCGATCCTCTGCCTGGTGCTGGCCGGTATCTCGACGGCAACCGCCCCGGCGGCGACCCAGGACGTTGTCCACCGCAGCCGCGTCACCGGGCCATTCGCCCGTCTGCTGCTCGGCGTGGTGGCGATCGACGACGCCTGGGGCCTGATCGTCTTCAGCCTGCTGCTGGCCGCCGGACAGGCGCTGCTGGGACAGAGCCCGGCCGCCGCCCTTCAGATCGGCGCATGGGAGATCGGTGGGGCGCTCCTGGTCGGCCTCGCCGTGGGGCTGCCGGCCGCCTATCTGACCGGCCGGCTGCAGCCCGGCGAACCGACCCAGATCGAGGCGCTCGGCGTCGTCTTCCTGTGCGGCGGCCTGGCGCTGGCGATCGATGCCTCGTTCCTGCTCGCCGGCATGGTCGCTGGCCTCATCGTCGCCAACCTCGCCCGCCACCACACCCGGCCGTTCCACGAGATCGAGAATGTCGAATGGCCGTTCCTGGTCTTGTTCTTCGTGCTCGCGGGCGCCTCGGTCGACCTCGCCGCCCTGCCGAAGATCGGTGCCATCGGCGGCGCCTATCTGGTGCTGCGCGCGGCGGGCCGCATCATCGGCGGCTGGCTCGGTGGGGCGGCAACCGGCTTGGCACCCCGGCAGCGGCGCTGGATCGGCGTCGCCCTGATGCCCCAGGCCGGTGTCTCGCTCGGCATGGCGCTGGTCGCGGCCACCGCTTTTCCGGCGATGCGCGCCGAGATCCTGGCGACCGCCATCGGCACCACCATCGTGTTCGAACTGGTCGGGCCGCTGATGACCCAATGGGCCTTGACTCGGGCTGGCCGGAACGAGGATCGCGCCGACTAGAAGGTAGTGCCCCGGCGACGCGACAGGCGACGCTTCACGGCCGCGCCAGCGCCTCGCCGAGCAGCCGGTGCAGCGCGGCGGCCTCCTGCTCCCCCATCCGGCTTCGGAATGCCCTTTCCGCCTCGCGCCACAGCGGCAACGCCGCCTCATAGCGACGACGGCCCTTAGCAGTCGCCATCACCTTGCGGCAGCGGCGGTCGGGGCCGGCGGCCAGGGCGATCCAGCCCTGCCGTTCGAGCGGGCGCAGGTTCCGGGTCAGCGTGGTGCGATCCATTGCCAGCCGCTCGGCGAGCTCTGTGATCGTGAGGCCACCGGCGCGCACCAGATTGGCCAGCACCGAGTATTGGGTGAGCTTCAGTCCGGCCGGCTTCAGCGCTCGGTCGTAGTCGCGGGTCAACCCCCGGGCGGCGCGGCGTACCTGGGCGCAGGTGCAGGGCCCTTCAGGCGGCGCCGGCGGCGGCCCACCTTGGCCGCTGCCCGAATTGTCGCCGGACATTCCCGCGATTGACATGGGCAGGCCCCTGAACCAGTGTAGCTACACGTATCTGCTGACGCTTCTAGCCCAGGGCCGCGCCAATGTCCACCGCCCCCGCCGCCGTTCCGGTCGCCTTCTGGCGCACGCCCCTGGCCATCATCCTCGCCGGCTGCGTGATCGCCATGGTCGGTTTCGGCGTGCGCTCGGTATTCGGCCTGTTTCTGGAGCCGATGACCGTGGCGCGCGGCTGGGATCGGGAGACTTTCGCCCTGGCGATGGCGATCCAGAACCTGCTCTGGGGCATCGGCGTGCCGGTCGCCGGGGCGCTCGCCGACCGCTTCGGCCCGGCCCGCGTGCTGGCGTTGGGCGCACTGATCTACGGTGCCGGCGTCTGGGGCATGGCGGGCGCGGAGAGCAATCTGGCGCTGCACATGTTCGGCGGCGTGCTGACCGGCCTCGGCGTCGCCTTCACCGCCTTTTCCATCGCGCTGGCCTCGATCGCCAAGGTCGTCGGCCCGCAGCGCCGGTCGCTGGCGCTGGGCCTCGGCACCGCCGCCGGATCGTTCGGCCAGGTGGTGTTCTCGCCGGTCAGCCAGGGCTTCATCGCGGCCTATGGCTGGCATTCGACCCTGCTGGGCCTCGCCGCGGCGGTCCTGGTGATCGTGCCGCTCGCCTTCCTGCTGCCGGCCGACAAAGGCGGCGGCACCATGGCGGCGGCGGAACAGACCATCGGTGCGGCGCTGCGCGAGGCGATCGGCCACAGCGGCTATGTGCTGCTGACGGTCGGCTTCTTCGTCTGCGGCTTCCACGTCGCCTTCATCACCGTGCATTTCCCGGCCTATGTGAAGGATCTCGGCCTCGGGGCGCAGGTCGGTGCCTATGCCATCGCGATGGTCGGGCTGTTCAACATCGCCGGCTCGTTCCTGTCCGGCGCGGTCGGCCAGCGCTGGAGCAAGAAGGGCGGATTGTCGTTCATCTACTTCGCCCGGGCGATCTGCATCTCCGCCCTGCTGCTGGCGCCGAAGACCGAGCTGACGATCTACCTGTTCGCCGGGGCGATGGGCATCCTGTGGCTGTCGACGGTGCCGCTGACCACCGGCATCGTCGCCCAGGTCTTCGGCGTGCGCTACATGGCGACGCTGTTCGGCATCGTCTTCTTCAGCCACCAGCTCGGCAGCTTCCTCGGCGTCTGGCTCGGCGGCTATCTCTACGACCGCAACGGCTCCTACGATCCGGTGTGGTGGGCCGGGGTGGTTCTGGGCGTCGCGGCCGCGCTCATCCACCTGCCGATCAACGAGCGCCCGCTGGCACGGCTGGCCCCGGCGCGATGATGCGGGCGAGGAATGGCGGCGTCGGGTCGTACCCGCCGCCGCCCCGCGCGCCTCAGGCAGCGTTGGCGGTGGTGTGGTCGACCACCTCGCCGCGGGCCGGATAGTCGGTCCTCAGGGCAAAGTCGAGGGCGCCCAGCACCTCGCGGAAATTCGGCCGGGCGAACGGCATCGTCTGCACGCTGCCGAAATAGAGCGTGCCGTCGGGCCGCACCAGGAACAGTCCAGGCTCGGCGAACAGCGCCGGCTCCTCAACGCCGGTGGAGGTCTTCCCGCGGCCGCTTGAGATGTAGAGCCCCCACTGCCGGGCAACGGCCAGATCCAACCCGTAGCCGATGGTCAGCCTGTCCAGCCCCCATTTCTCCTTCGCCGAACGGGCGCGCTCCTCTTCGTCGCCGGAGATCGCGACGACGTTGACGCCGCGCTCGGCGAAATCGTCCAATTTCTTCTCCAGATCGCCGATATAGGTCGAGCAGATCGGACAATGAAAGCCGCGATAGAAAACGATCAGGGTGAAGTTCTTCGGCGTCTGTTCGGCCAGCGACCAGCGGCCGCCGCCGAGCGTCGGGACCGCCAGATCCGGCACGGGCTGGCGGGGGAAAAGCGGGGAAATACTGCTCATCGGGATGCCTCCGGGGAATGGGTTGCAATAGCATCGATATTGGAACGCACGTTCCTTTATCGACGGCGCGTTAGCGCCTGACCGGTTCACACCGAAGCAACGCAAAATGTGACTCGGCCTCTAACTTGATGACTCGGGTCTGGAACCACGCTCAGGTCGTTGCGGCCTGGGCCGATCCTAATCTACGGCAACGCCGCCAGGGTCTCGTTCACGATATCGCGAAGCACCGGTTCCTCGACGCCGGCGCGGGCCATCACCCGCATCCCCTGCACGGAGTTGGTCAGCATGCGCGCCAGCGCCCGAAGGTCGCGGGCGGCCCCGATTTCGCCGGCGCGCTGCGCGCGTCCCAGCGCCTCGGCGAAAGCGGTCTCGACCTCTGCCAGATTGGCGCGAAAGCGGCGCTCGAGATCCGCGTCGCTGGGTGCCAGTTCGACCGCCTCATTGGTCAGCAGGCACCCCAGCCGCCGCCCCTCGCCGACCGAGAACGCAACCAGATTGTCGAAGAACCGGCGAATCGACGCCAGCGGATCGGTGCCGACCCGCAGCGCCTGCACGCGCGTGCGGCTGGAGGTCTCGACATAGCGGTCGACTGCGGCCAGAAACAGCCCGCGCTTGTCACCGAAGGCGGCGTAGAGACTGGAACGGCTCAGCCCCGTCGCGTCGACCAGGTCCTGAATCGAACTGGCAGAATATCCCTGGCGCCAGAACACGACCATCGCCTTGTCCAAGACCTGCTCGCGATCGAACGTCGCATATCGAACCATACGGGAACCCGCTTTCCACCGTGCCGCGCGCCGGCAGGATAGGCGCCCGGCCGGGACAGGCAAACCCAGGGAAAACCCCTGTCAACCGGAGATTGCCCCGGCCCGGACTTTTCAATCCGGCCTCGGTTCGCCCGGCTGGTTCGACTCGTCCGGGCCAGCGACTTGCCTTTCCGCCCCGGCAGCCTCCATGTTCACCGGCGGACCCTGGCGGGAGTGAGGCATGGCGGAACCGATGGCGGCCCCCTTGGGCAGCTTCGACTATGTGATTGTCGGCGCCGGCAGCGCCGGCTGCGTGCTGGCCAACCGGCTGTCGGCCGACCCGGACGTCTCGGTGCTGCTGCTCGAGGCCGGCGGCAAGGATAACTACATCTGGATCCACGTCCCGGTCGGTTATCTGTTCACCATGAACAATCCGCGCACCGACTGGTGCTTCACGACCGAGCCGGAGGCGGGGCTGAACGGACGGGCGCTGAACTATCCGCGCGGCCGGGTGCTCGGCGGCTGCTCGTCGATCAACGGCATGATCTACATGCGCGGCCAGGCGCGCGACTACGACCAGTGGCGCCAGCTCGGCAACTCCGGCTGGGGCTGGGAGGATGTGCTGCCCTATTTCAGGCGTTCGGAGGACAACCGCGTCCTGGTCGACGAGATGCACGGCCAGGATGGCGAGTGGCGGGTCGAGCGCGGGCCGCTCACCTGGCCGATCCTCGACGCCTTTCGCGACGCGGCGGCGGAAATCGGCATCCCGCCGGTCGAGGACTTCAACCGCGGTGACAATCACGGCTGCGGCTATTTCCAGGTCAACCAGAAGAACGGAGTGCGCTGGAGCACGGCCAAGGCCTTCCTGCGCCCGGCCCGGGGTCGCCCCAATCTGACCGTGCTGACCGGCGCCCAGGTGTTGGGGCTGCGCCTCGACGGCCGGCGAATGACCGGGCTGGATCTCCAGCACAAGGGGCGTCGCACGAGCGTCGCGGCGCGCGGCGAGGTGATCCTCGCCGCCGGCGCCGTCGGCTCGCCGCACCTGCTCCAGCTCTCCGGCATCGGCCCCGGCACGCTGCTGCGCGAGCACGGCATTCCGGTTCGGCACGAACTCTCCGGCGTCGGCGGCAATCTGCAGGATCATCTGCAGGTCCGGCTGGTCTACAAGGTGACCGGGGCGGAGACGCTGAACCGTCGCGCCAACAGCCGGATCGGCCGGGCGCTGATGGGGGCGGAGTATTTCCTGTTCCGCCGCGGGCCGCTGACCATGGCACCCAGCCAGCTCGGCGCCTTTGCGCGCAGCGATCCGGCGGTCGAGACGCCGAACCTGGAATACCACGTCCAGCCGCTGTCAACCGACAAGCTGGGTGACGCGCTGCACCCCTTCCCCGCATTCACCGCCTCGGTGTGCAATCTGCGGCCCGAGAGCCGCGGCGCTGTGA
>JABDIP010000154.1 GCA_013003675.1 Inquilinus sp. | reverse complement strand
AGGTCGACGACGGCAACGTGAAGATCGGCATGACCACGATCGCGACGGCGATGGCCGGCAAGCTGGTGGCCTTCACGCCGAAGAAGGCCGGCCGTTCCGTCAAGGCGGGCAAGTCCTGCGCCACGGTCGAGTCGGGCAAATGGGTCGGCCCGGCGAAGACCGCCGCGGCCGGAGAGATCGTCGAAGTCAACCAGGCCGTCGTCGACACGCCCGGGCTGGCCAACGACGCCCCCTACAATGACGGCTGGCTGGTGATCCTCAAACCCGAGGATTGGGCCGGCGTCAAGGGAACGCTGACCCCCGGCGCCCAGGTTGCTCCCGCCTACGAAGCAAAGATGGCGGCGGACGGCTTCGACGGCTGCGCCTGACACGGCGGAGACGCGGCCAAGGCGTCTCGCTCCCCTCTGCACTCGTGCCGCCGCCGGGCGGCTGTTCAGGCGCCGGTGTTGCCGGTTCCGGGGTGCGCATGGCGGCGCAGGGCGGTCACCTCGAGTTCGACCTTCATCGGGTCCTCGGCGAGTTGGACCACCACCGTCGTGTTTGTCGGCCGGCAATGGTCGAATGTCTCCTTGAGGATCCCGCTGACCGGCACGATGTGGGCGCGGTCGCTGACATAGACCCGGATGCGCACCACATCGTCGAGGCCGGCGCCCGCCTCCGCCAACGCCGTCCGGATGGTCTTCAGCGATTGGCGCGTCTGCGCTGCTACGTCATCGGAAATCGTGCCGGATTTCTGCTCATGGCCCGAGGTGCCGGAGACGAAGATCCAGTCGCCGTCGACGACCGCCCGGGCGTAGCCCGCCAATTCCTCGAACCGCGAGTCGGAATAGATGCGCCTGCGTTCCATGGTCGTTCGGCTCCCCTGCCTGTTATGCGTCGGCGGCGGGCGGCCGCGCGCCGTCGCCCATGCGCGCCTCGTGCGACACGATGTGGCGCTCGCGCAGAATGCCGGCCGGCCGGTAGAGCAGCATCAGCACCAGGATCAGCCCGATCAGGACGATCCGCACCGCCGCCGCCTGGGTCTGCAGATCGGGCGGCAGGACCGCGGCGATCAGGCCGCCGCTGCCCGACCACAGCGCCCAGACCACGAGCCCGCCGAGGATCGCGCCGCGATTGTTGCCGCTGCCGCCGACGATCAGCATCACATAGACCTGGAAGGTGAAGATCGGCACGAAATCCTGCGGGCTGATGTAGCCGATGAAGTTGGCATACAGGGCGCCGGCCAGTCCCATCACCGCGCAGCCCAGCACGAAGGCCTGCAGCCGGTAGGCGAAGACGTTCTTGCCGAGCGCCGCGGCGGCGGTTTCGTCCTCGCGAATGGCGCGCAGAACGCGGCCCCAGGGCGACCGCACCATGCGCTCGAACGCCCAATAGACCGCGCCGATGCAGGCCAGGCAGATCAGCAAATAGAGCAGGTTGTCGACCAGATTGGACGCCGACAGCCCGGAGAACGGCTTGGGCAGGGAATAGAGGCCGTTCGGCCCGCGGGTCACCGATTGCAGGTTCAGGGCCAGCAACTGGATGGTGACGGCGATGCCGAAGGTCGAGATGGCGAGATAATCCTCGCGCAGGCGCAGGGTGACGAATCCGACCACGAAGGCGGCCAGGGCCGAGGTCAGGATCGCCGCCAGATAGCCGAGGGGAACCGGCAATCCGAAGCCGCCGAACAGGGTGTCCGGATAGGCCGGGCCGGTGACGATCGCCGAGGTATAGGCGCCGATCGCATAGAATCCGACGACCCCGACATTGAACAGGCCGGTGAAGCCCCATTGCATGTTCAGGCCAAGGCTGGTCAGCGAGAAGAACGAGGCGAAGATCAGGAAGAAGACGGCAAAGGAGAGCACCGACAGGAAGTCCATCACTCGCGCTCCCCGAGCAGGCCCTGCGGCCGGACCAGCAGGATCGCCAGCATCAGCATGAAGGCGACGGCCTCGCGATAGGCGGACAGGCCGATTGCGACGGCCAGCGACTGCGACACGCCGACGACGATGGCGCCGAGCACCGTGCCGTAGACGTTGCCGACGCCGCCCAGGATCAGCGCCGCGAACATCGGCAGCAGCAGGCTGAACCCCATCTCCGGCCGCAGCTCGACGATGTGGCCCTGCAGCGTGCCGGCGATGGTTGCCAGGCTGGCGCCGATGATCCAGGTCCAGCGGATGACGACCCGGGTGTCGATGCCGTTGATCCGCGCCAGGGTCGGGTTCTCCGCCGTGGCGCGCATCCACCGCCCCATGGTGGTACGGCTGAGGAACAGGTGGAGGGCGAGGACCGACAGGGCGGCGATGGCGATGATCGCCAGATCGTCCGGCACCAGGCGCAGCCCGGGCAGCAACTCGATCGAGCGCGGAATGTAGAAGGTGTAGTTGATTGGGTCGCCGCCGGCGGCCAGGGTGACGATGTTGCGCCCCATCAGCGACACGCCGAACGCGGCCATGATCAGCGCGATGCGCGAGGCGTTCTTGTCGCGCAACTGGCGGAACAGGAGCCAGTCGACGAGCAGCACCATCGTGCTGGTCGCCGCCATGGCGAAGCCCATCGACACCAGCAGCGGCCAGCCGAAGGCCACCGGGCCCATCGCGCCGACGCCGGCACCCAGCAGCGCCACGAAGGCCAGCGCGAAATAGGCGCCGGCGGCGACGATCTCGCCTTGGGCGAAATTCGCGAAGCGCAGGATGTTGTAGATCATGCTGAGGCCGATGGCGCCCAGCGAGATGATCGCGGCGAAGACGATACCGTCGGCGACGTACTGCATCATTTTCGCGCCAGCCGCGACTTGGCGCCGAGATAGAGCGCGCCGACCTCCGGGCTGTCGAGCAGCTCGGCGGCGCTGCCGTGCATGCGCTCCCGCCCCTCGGCCAGCACATAGCCGCGGTCGGAAACGGCCAGGGCGGCGCGGGCGTTCTGCTCGACGATCAGGATCGTCACCCCGGCGTCGCGGATCCGGCGTAGTTGGGTAAACACGGTCTGCGCCAGCTTCGGCGACAGGCCGGCGGACGGTTCGTCGAGCATCAACAGCTTCGGCGCCGACATCAGCGCCCGGCCAACCGCCACCATCTGGCGCTGGCCGCCTGACAGCTTGCCGGCCGCCAGATGGCCGAGCCGCGCCAGATCGGGGAACAGGTCGAGCACCTGGCCGCGCCGCTCTTCCATGGCGGCGCGGTCGAAATCGGCGCCGAGCGCCAGATTCTCCTCGACCGACAAGCGGGCGAACACGTTCTCGGTCTGCGGCACATAGGACAGGCCCTGGCGCACCAGGATATGAGTGCGCATGCCGGTGATGTCACGGTCGAGGAAACGGATGTCGCCGGCGCTGATCGGCACCAGCCCGGCGACCGCCTTGATCAGGGTCGACTTGCCGGCGCCGTTCGGGCCCAGCACGGTGACGATCTCGCCGGCCCGAACCTCCAGCGAGACGCCGCGCAGGATCTGCAGCGTCGGCGTATAGCCGGCGACCACGTCGCGGACATCCAGGACCGCCGTCATGGCAACCCTCCGTCGGCCCCGGCGGACGCGGTTCCCTCTGCCTTCGTCATTGCGAGGAGCGGCAGCGACGCGGCAATCCAGTGCGGCCGGTGTCCCATGTGCATTCAGGCCGGCACGCCGCCGAGGAAGGCGTCGAGCACCGTCGGGTCCTGCTGCACCTGGTCGGCGGTGCCCTCCATCAGCAGCCCGCCATCGGCCATGACCAGGATCGGATCGCACAGGGTCATCACCAGATCCATGTTGTGCTCGATGATCAGGAAGGTGATGCCGCGCCGGTTCAGCGCGGCGATGCGCTCGACGATCTCGCCGAGCAGAGTCGGGTTGATTCCGGCCCCTGGCTCGTCGAGCAGGATCATCTTCGGATCGGCCATCAGCGCCCGGCCGAGTTCCAGCAGCTTCAACTGCCCGCCCGAGAGGTCGCCCGCCGGCGCCTCGCCGAGATGGTCGAGGCCGAGGAATTCGAGGATGTCGATGGCCTGCTCGCGCAGCCGCCGTTCCTGCGCCCGCACTGCGCCGCCGCGCACCCAGTTGTTCCAGAAGCGCTCGCCGAGCTGATCCTGCGGTACCGTCATCAGATTCTCCAGCACGGTCATGCCGGAGAACGGGCGGGGGATTTGGAAGGTCCGGACCAGGCCGCGCCGGAAGGTCTCGAAATCGGCAAGGTCGGTGATGTCCTGGCCGTCGAAGGCGATCCTGCCGGCGGTTGGCGGAAAGGTGCCGGCGAGCAGATTGAACGTCGTCGTCTTGCCGGCGCCGTTCGGGCCGATCAGGCCGGTGATGGTGCCGGCCGCGACCTCGAAACAGACTTCGTCGACCGCGCGAAGCCCACCGAAATCCTTCGTCAGATCGACAACTTTTAATATCGTTCCCACGAATTTCGGCAATCTCGATTGTCTGATGACTCGTCCCGGCCGGGCTGAGTACTATGCGGGAAACAATCAGCATTTGAAACAACTGCGAAAACCAACGGCAGGGAGTGCCACCATGACGAAATCAGGACTGACGACCGCCACCGCCCTGGCGGGTCTGGCGATGCTCGCGGCGGGGTTTGGCCCGGCGCCGGCCCAGGCACAGGATTGCACCTACAAGATCGGTTCGGTGCTGTCGCTGACCGGCTCCTATGGCGCATTCGGCGTGCCGATCTCCAAGGCGGCGCAGCTTGCCGTGGAACAGGTCGACGAAGCCCGTGGCGACATCGGCTGCGCGCTGGTCTACGACGTGCGCGACTCGCAGACCCAGGCCTCTGTCGCCGTCGACTCGGCGCGCAAGCTGATCGATCTGGAAGGGGTGACCGCGCTGGTCGGCCCGATCTCCTCGGGCATCACCGCGCCGCTGCTGACCTCGGTCACGCTCGAGGAGGACGTGCTGGTGATCGCCACCGCCTCGACCTCGTCGACCTTCACCAACATGGGCCGCAGCGGCGAAACCAAGGGCCTGTTCTTCCGCACCCTGCCTGCCGACTCCCTGCAGGCGGTGGCGACCGCGAAGATGGCCTGGGACGCCGGCTTCCGGAACCCGGCGGTGATCTACCTCAACAACGATTGGGGGGTGAACAACCAGGCCGAGTTCGTCGCCGCGTTCGAGGCGCTGGGCGGCACGGTCGCCGACTCCGTCGCCTACAACGCCGACCAGGCCTCCTACCGCTCGGAGGTGAACAAGGCGCTGGAGGGCGGGCCGGACGCGGTCTATCTGCTGTCGACGCCGCAGGACGGGCGCAAGATCTTCCGCGAATGGGTGCGCTTCGAGGGCCCGAGCGGCTACATCCTGGCCCAGGGCATGAACGACGAGGCGTTCACCGGGGACCTGACCGACGATCTGCTGGCCAATGCCTGGTTCATCACCCCCGGCACGCCCGAGCCGTCATCGGTCGACCGCATGGAACGCGACATGCAGGCCCGCTGGGAGATCAGCGCCGCCGGTCCCGGCCGTGCCTCCGGCTACGACGCCGGCGCGCTGATCGCGCTCGCCCATGTCGCGGCGGCGATCGACGGCGCCGGCCATGACGGCCCGACCCTGGCGCAATACGTCCGTGAGCTGACCGGGCCGGAGGGCGAGCCGTTCTTCGCCGATCTGGACGGTTATCGAAAGGCCATCGCCGCGCTGCAGGAAGGCCGGAAGACCCGCTACATCGGCCCGACCGGGCCGGTGCAGTTCGACGCCTATGGCGACGTCGCCGTGCCGTTCATCGGCCAGCAGTTCCGCAACGGCGAGTACGAGAACCTGATGCAGATCTCGCTCGACGACGTCCGCGCGATCAAGGCGGAGGTGTCCGGCGGCAACTGAGCCGGCGAAGGAGTTCAAGGGAAGGGCCGGCGGCGACGCCGGCCCTTCTTGATTGCGCGGGCCGCGGCAATTTCGAGTGGCGGTCGGATTGACGCGTGCGATTTCTAACGGCATTCCCTGCCTCGGCTTCCGTCGCCACAACGAGCCTGCGGCTAGCGGCGGCTTCCGCTGCCGGCGGGATTGATGTTCCTCATTCGCGGCGACAGCGGGTTCCTGCTAGGACTCGACACCTCGGACACAGGCAACGACGCCATCGCGGCGCATCGCCTCCAGGGAGGGATTGGTGGCAAATCCGAAACGAATCCTGTTCACCGGCGGTTCCGGCAAGGCGGGGCGTCATGTGGTCCCCTATCTGCGGGATCGGGGCCATCGGGTGGTGAATGTCGATCTCGTCCCGCTGGACGAACCGGGCGTCGACAATCTGACCGCCGACATCACCGAGTCCGGCGAGATGTTCAACGTGATGACCAGCTACGCCAATTTCGACGAGCTGGAACCCGGCACCGGTGTGCCCGCGTTCGACGCGGTCGTGCATTTCGCCGCCATCCCACGGATCCTCATCAAGCCGGACAACGAGACCTTCCGGGTCAATACCATCGGCACCTACAACGTCATCGAGGCGGCGGTGAAGCTCGGCATCCGCAAGATCGTCTTCGCCTCGTCGGAAACCACCTACGGCATTTGTTTCGCCGACGGCGAGGTCGACCCCAGGAGCCTGCCCTTGGAGGAGGACTACGATGTCGACCCGATGGACAGCTATGGGCTCTCCAAGGTGCTCAACGAAGTAACGGCGCGGGCGTTCCAGCGCCGCTCCGGATACGACATCTACGGGCTGCGCATCGGCAACGTGATCGAGCCGCACGAGTATGTCCGGTTTCCGGACTTCTTCGAGAACCCGGCCCAGCGACGGCGCAACGCCTTCTGCTATATCGATGCCCGCGACCTCGGCCAGATCGTTCACCGATGCCTGGAGAAGGACGGCCTCGGTTTCGAGATCTTCAACGCCGGCAATGACACCAACTCGGTGAACATCCCAACCCGGCAGATCCTGGAGCGGTTCTTCCCCGGGGTGCCGGTGACACGGCAGATGGGCGAGCACGAGGCGCTGTTCTCCAACCGCAAGATCCGCGAATTGCTCGGGTTCGTCGAGGAACACGACTGGCGGAACTATGTGAGCGAATAGGCGGCCGCGCCCGGCGACCGCAAACGCGAAGGGGTGAATGAGCACAATGGCAAAACCCGTGATCGGCTTCATCGGCGTCGGCCTGATGGGCCACGGCATGGCGAAGAACATCGTCGAGAAGGGCTACCCTCTCGTGGTCATGGCCCATCGCAACCGCGCGCCGGTCGACGACCTCGTCGCCCGCGGGGCGAGCGAGGTCGGAACCCCGAAGGAGATGGCCGGACGCTGCGACGTCATCCATCTGTGCGTGTCCGGCAGCCCGCAGGTCGAGGGCGTCATCCGCGGGCCGGACGGCATCCTGGCCGCTGCCCGAAGCGGCCTGATCGTGGTCGACTGCTCGACGTCCGACCCGGTCAGCACCCTCAAGCTTGCCGACGAACTCTCGGCACACGGCATGGCGCTTGCCGACGCGCCGCTGTCCCGCACGCCGAAGGAGGCCGAGGCCGGCACGCTGGACACCATGGTCGGCGCCAGCCCCGAGACGTTCGAAACGATCCGCCCGGTATTAGAATGCTGGGCCGGCGTGATCGTCCACCTCGGGCCGGTCGGGCTCGGCCACAAGATGAAGCTGATCAACAACTTCATCGCCATGGGCTATGCGGCGCTCTATGCCGAGGCGCTGGCGATCGCCCGGAAGTCGGGCCTGACCGCCGAGCAGGTGAACTCGGTCATCGCGCCGGGACGCCTGTCGAACGGCTTCTACGAAACCTTCATGAAATGGACCTTGGAGCGGGACGAGAAAGCCCACCGTTTCTCGATCGCCAACGCCCACAAGGACATGCGCTATCTGGCGAACATGGCGAACGCCGTGGGCGCTGTGAACCCGTTGCAGTCGGCGGTCAAGAACGGCCTGGCGGCGATGGAGGCGACCGGAAACGGCGAGAAATTTGTGCCCATGCTGGCCGATTTCGTCGCCGCGATGAACGGCCTGGAGGAGACAGCATAGATAGCATCGGCGTGCGCCCTCGGCCGTCGCTGGCATGTCCGAAAATGGCCGATCCGCGACATGCCCCGGCTTGGCATTTTGGTCCGGATCGCCCATCATATCGGACCTGTGAGGCGCCATCGTTCACGCCGAATTCGTGAGTGCAGCCCTTAGGGCATTGTCCAATCCGACGCCACCAATTCCCCTCACCCTCCCACGGCTTTGCCGTGGGCCCTC
>JABDIP010000133.1 GCA_013003675.1 Inquilinus sp. | reverse complement strand
GGCCTTCACGCTCGGCACGACGCGGCTTTCCTATACGGTCAATTGGCGCTCGAGGGAATTCGACGGCCAGGACGAGCCGTCGATCTTCGGCGCCGTCGGGCTCGGTTTTCGCTTCTGATGGATCTCCGAAACCAACCCTTCGACCAAACCTCCCGTAGCCGGCAGCCATTCGCCCGCCGATGCGGATCGGTGCGCCATTCACACCTGACCGTATTGCCTACACACCCATGACCGGGTGGCAGTCATCGCCATGCGGCCCGGCGCCTGGCACATCCGGGCACCGCGCGTCCCGCTAACCGCCCAACCCCATCTCCTGATAGAGGCTCGCCGCGAGAGCGCGGTCGGCGGTGCCGCATTCATCCCCATGGCCCGGGCGGACGATTCGGCCGCGACGGTCGTGAATATGCGCGAGGACCAGCTTCATGCCCAGGCGCTCGGCAAGCGCCGTGGCCTGGTCGAGCGTTTCAGCGGCCAAATCGGCGTCGGGGCCCTCGGATAGCGCGGCACCTTTCAGATAGAGCGCCCAGGCCTCATGACCGGCTTCCCGGGTCGACCGGCTGATCGCCAGCAACCGCTCCGCCACCTCAAGACAGTCGTTGGCCTGGCCCAGCAGCAAGTGGGCCTCGCCGATCCAGCGCAGGCAAACCGTGCGCATGGCGGCAAGGTTCATGTTGTCGGCTTCGCGCAGCGCGCTGTCGGCAAGCCAACGCGCCGCATGGGCGTCGCCCTGCCTGGCGTGGCCATAGGACAGCACGGCGGCGACGCGCGGCACGAGGATGTGGACCTCCATCTGTTCGCAAAGGTCGTATGCCCTTGTCAGCATGTCGGTGCCTTCGGCCAGGTCGCCGCACAGCATCACCGTTGCGCCGAGGGCGAGCAGGCCTTGCACGCGGTCGAAGGGCCGGCCGATCGAGTCGGCGATCTCGTTCGCCTCGTTCGCCGACTCCAGGGCCTTGTCGAAAAGCCCGAGTTCGATTTGGCTCCAGGCCAGCCAACCGCGTGAGACCACCGACGGCAGGGAGAACATGCCAAATCGTTCACTGGCGCTCGGCCCGACCAGGGCATTCGAATTGCTGGAGAAATGCTCGATCGCCTCGGCGAAATCTCCGGTCGAATAACTTGCCAGTCCCATGGTGAAGCGGGTCACCACTTCCAGCCCGAAATCGTCTGCCCCTTTGGCGGAATCCAAGGCCAGTCGGCCGGACGCGAGGGAATTCTCCCAATCGCCAACCAGCCAATAGTAATGCGCCAGGTACGAGTGCGCCTGCACCAGTTCCTGCACCTTGCCGAGCCCCTGGGCCAGCGCCTTGGCCTCGGTCAGGTGCGGCAGGATTTCGGCGTGACGACCCAAAGGCATGAGCGCGTTGCGCAGACCGAACCTCAGTTCGAGCGCGGCCTCGCGGTTCTCCGGAGTGGTGGGCAGGCGGCCAAGGTTCGCAAGCGCCATCTGGAAGGCGTCGGCGGCGCGCTGGCACGCCGACCGCAACAGCGCCTGCCGGCCGGCCTGTCGCGAATAGTCGAGCGCCTTTTCCCAGTTCCCCGCCCTTTCGGAATGAAAGGCCAGCCCATCGGCCCTCTGTTGAAGGTCGTCCGCGTAGAGCGTCTCGAGCGCTTCGACGACGCGGCCGTGAAGCGCGTCGCGTTCGCTTTTCCGCATGCTTGCATAGGCGACGTCATGAGTCAGGGCATGCTGGAAGACGAGCATGCCCCGACCGCCCTCGCGCGACTCGATCAGCAACTCGGCGTCTTCGAGCCGATCGAGCTGTAGTTCGAGCTCGACCTCGGTCAAATCCATCACGTTGGCCAGGAGGCGAGCCTCGACCTCCTTACCGATGCACGCGGCGCCGAGCAGCACCTGCTTGTCATCCGGCATCAGGCTGTCGATGCGCGACGCGATGACTTCCTGCACCGTCATCGGCGCCTGGACGTTCTGCGCCGGTTCCTTAAAGCAGTACCGGCCGGGACCGCCGGCAAGCATACCGCTCGACGCGATGCTGCGGACGAGTTCCTCCATGAAGAACGCATTGCCGCCTGAGAATTCGAGCACCCAGTCGTGCAACTCGGCCAGGTCCGGGTCGTTGCCTATAAGCCCCTGCAGCAGCGCATCCGCCTCGTCCCGGCGCAGGCTGTCGAGGGGGACCTGCATATAGTTCTGGATGGTGTGCCATCGATGGTCGAAGCCGGGCCGATTGGCGACCAGCATCACCATGCGGGCGTCCGACGACTGCCTGGCAAGCAGGCCGTAGACATCGTGGCTGTCGGCATCGATCCATTGCAGGTCGTCGATCGCCAGGAGGAGCGGATGTGCCCGGCAGGCCAGCAGAAGGACCTTCAAGACCGCCTGCCTGATCCGGCCGCGTTTCTGCTCCGCCGGCTGATCCTGCCAATCCGGGCCGACATTCGCCCCGAAAAGCGCGATCAGGGCCGGCAGGCAAGTGTTCAGATCGGCATCGGACATCTTCAGCCGCGAGCTCATGACGCGCCGCAACCTCTGCTGGTCCCTTCGTTCCCCATCTTCGAAGAGGCCCGATAACGTCTCGATGACGCCGCTGAATGGCACCGGCCTGACATGGGACGATCCCGACGCCTGAAGGACCAGCCAATCGGGCTGCGCGTGCCGGATGATGAATTCCTCCATCAGTCGGGATTTGCCGACCCCCGGTTCGCCGACGATGGCCACGATCCGGCCGCGCCCCTCCGCCGCGTCGTTCAGCGTCCGGGCAAGCAGGCGCAATTCGCTGCCGCGACCGATGAACGGCCGCGGCAATCGCGCCACGTCGCGGCCATCCGAGCCGCTTGCCCGACCGAACAGCGGGTAGACCTTGGGCAGACGGTCGATAGTCTCGGTTCTGGCGGCGCCGAGCGGATCGGTCTCGGTCCGCGACAGCGCGGCGCCACAATGCGAGCAATACCGGGCCGCGTACCTCGCCGCCTGTCCGCAGGTCGGGCAGGACTCTCCCAGCGCCTCGTCGCAACGAAGGCAGAACCGGTTTTCGTCGTGGTTGTCTGCCTTGCAGTGCCGACAGCGCATCGCTAAGCTCAAAAAACTAGAGGTTATTCCCGTTCGGGAAGCACCAAAGCGTGCATCTTCAGAGTAACACCGAAGCGCGTCACTTCAAGGCGGGCAAAAATCATCCCGAAATTTCAGCTTACGCGGGCACAGACACCGCGAGGAGAGCAGGGGCATGAAAAAAGACAGTATTTCGAGTATGGCGGCCTTGGCTTTTTTTGTTGGCCTTATGCTGGTCGGCCAAACAAGCTGGGCGCAGCAATTCAGCGAAGAGCGTGAGGCCATCGACAAGGCGCGGATCAGCTTTATCGACGACTATGCCGCGGGGCGCGTGGACGCCATCGTTGCCGCCTATCACGACGACGCGACTTTCGCCGGCACGCTGCAGCCGTTCTGGCTGGAAGGCAAAGGCGAAATCCTCGACCTTTGGACGCGGTATTTCAACGCCTGGCCGAGACGCCAGCTCAAATTCCGCCAGCCGATCGTGCGGCTCTATGGCAGCACTGCGGTGGAGACCGGATACATGGAAATGTACATGGGCGACGCGAACCGGAACGTGACGACCTTCATCCGCTACTCGATCACCCGGGTGAACGAGGGCGGTCGCTGGCTCATCGTGAACATGAACGTCAGCAGCCTGCCGGGGAACTGATCGAACCGGCCCGCCTGGATCAAGATCGGCTCGGACCGGAATGTTCCGAGCCGATATTGGTTTGATTTAACAGACCGGAGACGGAATCACGGTTCACGCCGATTTGGGGTGAACCGGTCAGGCTCTAGGGCAGCGGCACCGCCGTGTGCTTCCTCAGGGTCCGGCCGCTTTCCGCGTCCACTTCCAGCAGCTTGACGCCATAGCCCCAGATCTGGGCGAGGTGCATCAGGACGGCGTCGCAATCGGCCTTCTGCAGCAGGCGGCCGTCATGCACGTTGTGGGTCAGGATCAGCCGGCGGTTACCCTTCAGATCGACATCGGTGATCTGGATCTCCGGCTCGAAGCGGGCGATGTCGTATTGCCGGGCGAGCTGGCGGCGGATCTTCTCATAGCCGCGGCGGTCGTGGATCGCCTCGACCATCATCGCCGGATCCTCGGAATTGTCGAACACCGCGAAAAGGCGGAAGTCGCGGATCACCTTCGGGCTGAGGAACTGGAGGATGAAGCTCTCGTCGCGGTAATGCGCCCAGGCGTCCTTCAGCGTGCCCAGCGCGTCGCCATTGCCGGCGATGGCGGGGAACCAATCGCGATCCTCGTCGGTAGGCTCCTCGCAGATGCGCTGGATGTCGCACATCATGGCGAATCCCAGCGCGTAGGGATTGAGGCCGCCATAGCGCGGGTCGTCATAGCCGGGCTGGAAGACGACGGCGGTGTGCGAGCGCAGGAATTCCAGCATCGCCCCTTCGGTCAGGGCGCCGCGCTCATACAGCCGTGTCATGATCTGGTAGTGGACGTAGGTGGCGCAGCCCTCGTTCATCACCTTGGTCTGCTTCTGCGGATAGAAGTACTGGCCGATATTGCGGACGATGCGCAGCAGTTCGCGCTGCCAGACCTCCAGCTTCGGCGCGTTCTTCTCCAGGAAATAGAGCAGGTTCTCTTCCGGCAGGCCGAGCGCGCGGCGTTCGCCGCCGCGCTTTTCGGCCAGCTCGCTGATTTCCTCGTCGACCGGCTTGTGCCGCTGGTCGCCGGGCAGCGTGCGCCACAGATCGTTGTAGGTGGATTCCAGATAGGCGGTACGTTCCTGCTGGCGCACCCTTTCGGCGGCCAGGTTCGGCTTGCCCGGGCGGGCATAGCGGTTGATGCCGTGCTTCATCAACGCATGGCCGGCGTCGAGGATCGCCTCGACCGCGTCGATTCCGAACTGGTCCTCGCAGCGGGCGACGTACCGCTTGGCGAAGGCCAGATAGTCGAGAATGCCGTCGGCGTCGGTCCAGTGCTGGAACAGATAGTTGTTCTTGAAGAAGTGGTTGTGGCCGAAGCCGGCATGGGCGATCACCAGCGCCTGCATGGTGTTGGAGTTCTCCTCCATCACATAGCTGATGCAGGGGTTGGAGTTGATCACCAGCTCATAGGCCAGGCCCTGGGCGCCCTTGCGGTACATCGCCTCGTCATGGGCGAAATGCTTGCCGAACGACCAGTGCCGGTACATCAGCGGCATGCCGATCGAGGAGTAGGCGTCGAGCATCTGCTCCGAGGTGATCACCTCGATCTGGTTGGGATAGACGTCCAGTCCCATCTCGCCGACCGCGACCTCCTCGATCGCGTCGTGCATGTGCTTCAGCGTGTCGAAGCCCCATTCCGGGGCCTCGAACAATGGCTGCACCGGTTTCTTGGCGGCGCGCTTCTTGGTGGTCGTGCCGGTGGTCGTGGTCGCCATGCCGCCCCCCTATGCCTTTGCCTTGGCGTCGCGCGAAAACAGATCGTGGAAGACCGGGAAGATGTCGCTCGGCGTCGCCACCCGGCGCATCGCGAAATGCCGGTGGCGCTCGGCGACCTCGCCATAGCCGTGCCATAGCGGACTTTCGGCGGCATCGCTTTCGAAGCCGAGACCGACCCGTTTCTCGCCGACCTCGATGTAGGAGAACTGCTGGCAGACCGGCAGCAGCCTGCTCTCGAGCGCCGCGATGCAGGTCGGCATGTCGTTGCGGAAATTATCGCCGTCGGAGGCCTGGGCGCCATAGATGTTCCAGTCGCCGACCGGATAGCGTTCGACGATCACCCGGTCCATCTCCTCCAGCGCGCTGGACACCACCGTGCCGCCGGTCTCGGTGCTGCGGAAGAAGGTCTCCTCGTCGACTTCCTGGGCGTGGCTCGTGTGCCGGATGAAGACGATGTCGACATGGCGGTAGCGCCGCGACAGGAAGACGTGCAGCAGCATGAAGAAGCGCTTGCCCAGCTCCTTCATCTCCTCGGTCATCGAGGCCGAGGCGTCCATCAGGCAGAACATCACCGCCTGGGTCGCCGGCTTCATCACCCGTTCGAAGCGGTTGTAGCGGACGTCGATCGGGTCGATATAGGCGATCGTGCGCAGCTTGCGCTGCTTGACCTCCAACTCGGCCTTGAGCTGTTTCAGCCGCCGCTCGGAACCGCCCTTCTTCTTCAGCTTGGCGATCTCCGCCTCCAGCGCGGCGATATCCTCCGGCTTCGGCCGTTTGAGCGTCATGCGCCGGGCCAGGCTGCCGCGCATGGTGCGCAGCACGTTGAGGCTGGACGGCGAGCCCTGGGTGGAAAAGCCGGCCCGCGCCGGCTTTGGCGACATCTCGTCCTTGATCTTGGTCTTCAGCAGGTCGGGCAGTTCCAGATCCTCGAAGAAGACATCGAGGAACTCCTCCTTGGTCAGGGTGAAGACGAAATCGTCGTCGCCCTCGCCGTCGGGGCTGCCGTCGCGGCCGCCGGCCTGGCCGGGCGGCGGTTTGGGGATGGCGTCGCCGGGCACGAATTCCTTGTTGCCGGGGACGACGATGTTCTTGCGGCCGTCATTGCGCGACAGGCCGAAGCTCGGCTCCTTCACCGTCCGGGCGCGGATGCGGATGCGCTCGCTGCCCTCGACCTCGGAGACCCGCCGTTGCTTCAGCGCCTCGCGCACCGCGTCGCGGATGTCGGCCTTGGCCCGCCGCACGAAACGCTGGCGGTTGCCGAGACTCTTGCCCTTCGGGTTGAGCCGGCGATCGACGATGTTCATGGGCCGATGGGTCCTTCACCTCGCAGGCGGGACGGAAAGTCCCCCCTCCCTGACCATCCCCCACCAGGGGGGAGGGAATCGCCATTCTGCGCCGTGTCGGCTCCCTCCCCCTCGATGGGGGAGGGGCGGGGTGCGCGTGTCTCACGTTTGCCGACGGCGCTCAGCATTGCCGTCAGCTCGACTTGTTGACCCGCATGTACCACTCGACCAGCCGCCGCACCTGATGGTCGGTGTAGCCGCGGGCGACCATCCGCTCGACGAAGTCGGTGTGCTTCTTCTCGGTCTCGCTGTCCTTCTTGGTGCCGAAGCTGATCACCGGCAGCAGCTCCTCGACCTGGCCGAACATCCGCTTCTCGATCACCTCGCGGATCTTCTCGTAGGAGGTCCAGGCCGGGTTGTGCCCCTTGTTGCGGGCCCGGGCGCGCAGCGAGAACTTCACCACCTCGTAGCGGAAGTCCTTGGGGTTGGCGATGCCGGCCGGCTTCTCGATCTTGCTCAGCTCCTGGTCGAGCAGATCGCGGTTCAGCAACTGGCCGGTATCCGGGTCCTTGAAGTCCTGGTCTTCGATCCACGCATCGGCATAGGAGACGTAGCGGTCGAACAGGTTCTGGCCGTAGTCGTTGTAGGATTCCAGATAGGCCTTCTGGATTTCGTGGCCGATGAACTCTGCATAGCGTTGCGACAGCTCTTCCTTGATCAGCTCGATGTATTGCTTCTCGGTCTCTTCGGGAAGCTGGTCGCGCTTGATCGACTGTTCCAGCACGTACATCAGGTGCACCGGGTCGGCGGCCACCTCATGGGTATCGAAGTTGAATGTCTCCGACAGGATCTTGTAGGCGAAGCGGGTCGACATGCCGTCCATGCCTTCGTCGACGCCGGCCACGTCGCGATACTCCTGGTGTGACTTGGCGTGCGGATCGGTCTCCTTCAGGCTCTCGCCGTCATAGATCCGCATCTTCGAGAACAGGCTCGAATTCTCGTGCGGCTTCAGCCGCGACAGGACCGAGAACTGCGCCAGCATCTCCAGCGTGCCGGGCGCGCAGGGCGCCTTGGCGAGTTCGCTCGCCGCCATCAGCTTCTCATAGATCTTGGTCTCCTCGGTGACGCGCAGACAGTACGGCACCTTGACCACGCAGATACGGTCGAGGAAGGCCTCGTTGTTCCGGTTCGCCTTGAAGCTCTGCCACTCGGATTCGTTCGAGTGCGCCAGGATGATGCCCTGATAGGGCAGCGCGCCGACATTCTCGGTGCCGACATAGGTGCCGTCCTGGGTCGCCGTCAACAGCGGGTGCAGCATCTTGATCGGCGCCTTGAACATCTCGACGAATTCCAGGATGCCCTGGGTCGTGCGGTTCAGGCCGCCGCTGTAGGAATAGGCGTCGGCGTCGTTCTGGCCGAAATACTCCAGCTTGCGGATGTCGACCTTACCGACCAGCGACGAGATGTCCTGGTTGTTCTCGTCGCCCGGCTCGGTCTTCGCAACGCAGATCTGGCGCAGCTTGGACGGGTGCGTCTTGATCACGGTGAAGCGCGAGATGTCGCCGCCGAATTCGTCCAGCCGCTTGATCGCCCAGGGCGACATCAGGCCGTTCAGCCGCCGCTTCGGGATGCCGTACTTGTCCTCCAGCGTGTCGCCCATGGTCTCCGGATCGAACAGCGACAGCGGGCTCTCGAAAACCGGGCTCAACTCGTCGCCGGCCTTCAGGATATAGACCGGGCATTTCTCCATCAGCGCCTTCAGGCTCTCCGCCAGCGAGGACTTGCCGCCGCCGACCGGGCCCAGCAGGTAGAGGATCTGCTTGCGCTCCTCCAGCCCCTGGGCGGCGTGGCGGAAGAAGCCGACGATTCGCTCGATGGTCTCCTCCATGCCGTAGAAGTCGGAGAAGGCCGGATAGACCTTGATGGTGCGGTTCATGAAGATCCGCCCCAGCCGCTGGTCCTTGGAGGTGTCGACCAGTTCCGGTTCGCCGATCGCGGCGACCATGCGCTCCGAAGCGCTGCCATATCGCGTCGGATCGTCGCGACACCCCTCGAGGAATTCCTTGAGGGAAATCTCAGTCTGCTTTTGCTGGTCGTATGTCTCCGTGAAGAGACCGAATACATCCTCTTTAGAGCCCATGTCTGTCCTCTCGGTCCGGCGGTCTCTGACACCAGTGAATTGTTGCGTCATCGCGCACACGGCAACTCACGTTTCGCGGCGCTGGCGGGCGTCGCGGGCAGCCGCCCGCACACGCGGGAATGCGCGGCGTGGCGACGAAATCGATCTGATGGATCCGATGCCGCGTGGCGTCCGGCAATGTGTTCCTGCCAGTTGGCCGTACCCGCGCGCTTCCTCTATAGGAAACACTTAGGGCGTCGATGGGGCGCAATTGAGGCATTGGCGGCACCCTGTCGCGGCGCCGACCGCCCCCCGCTCTCGGAAATGCCACCGAAACCGGCGCCGATCGGCAATTCGTTAACCATACGGGGCAACAAATCTACGATTGGTTAACGGCCGCCCATTGTGTGGGGCCGCCGGGGGTTGCGCTTCGCAGGACAGCGAGAATCGTCTGGCCGCCGATGCCGGTGCCGCGTCGGTGCATGCGTCCTTTGCGCCAACTGGCGCGCGGCACCGCGCCTCTCGCGTTAAGACTTCGCCGGTACCGTCGCGACCGTGGCCAAGCGGGCCAGGCCCAATGCCTTGAAGCCGGCAAATCCCAGCACAACAATGCCGACGATGGCGAAGGCAAACGTGCCGAAGGCGGTCAGCCGGTCGGCCAGGACAGCCAGGATGACCAGGCTGGCCGCCACCCAGCCGAGATCGAGCAGGGCGCTCAGTACGACCTCGCCCGGGCGCGGCGCCGGGCGCCGCGCCTCGCGCAGCAGGCTCCATGAATAGGGCAGCAGGCCGATCCCGACCGCCGCCACCGCGAGCGGCGCCCCAAGGCCGAGCAGCCGGTCGATCGGTACGCACCCGAAGACAAGGGCGACGCCGGACAGCCCAGAGAACCCGGCATCGGACAGCAGCACGCGACGCAGCATGGACAGGGCACGCCGGTCTGGGCCGGTCGTCGATTCGTTCATGGTGGGACTTCCCCTTTCGCCAACGGAGCACGCGAGGCACGATTAACGAAGCGGGTCATGAACTCAATTACCTTCGAGGTAATGTCCCGCGCCCGGTTACCCGTCTAGTATTGGCCGATGCTTCCGACGGGCTTGCCCTCCGCCCCTGTCGCCGCGGCGCGATTCGGCCGGATGCTGCGGCAGTGGCGCGCTGCCCGGTCCGTCAGCCAACTCGATCTCGCGCTGGCGGTCGGTGCGTCGCAACGGCATCTCAGCTTTCTCGAATCCGGGCGCGCCCGGCCCAGCCGCGAGATGGCGCTGCGGCTCGCCCAGGGCCTCGACATGCCGCTACGCGAGCGCAACCTGCTCCTGGTAGCGGCCGGATTCGCGCCGGTCTACGGCGAGGAAGGGCTCGCCGGTCCGGCGGCGGCCCCGGTGCGCCAGGCAATCGCGTTCATCCTGCGCCAGCAGGAGCCGTTTCCCGGCCTCGTCATCGACCGCCATTGGTCTCTGGTCGCCAGCAATGAGGCGGCGGCGCGGCTGATCGGCGACCTCGTCGATGTCGAGGCCTTCACCACGCAGATATGCGGCGGCGGGCCGCTCAACATCCTTTTGCTCACCGTGCATCCGCAGGGGCTGCGGCCGCATATCGCCAATTGGACGGAACTGGCGCCGGCGCTTGGCGAGCGGCTGCGGCGTGAGGCGCTGGGCGGAGTCGCCGACCCGCAACTGGCCGCCCTGTTGAGCCAGGTCGAGGCGCTGGTGCCGGGCCTGAGCGACGCCGCGACGGCGCCGTTCGCGGAGGACCTGCCGCCGCTGGCGGCGCTCCGCTTGCGGCGCGCCGGCCGCGAGCAGGTCTGGTTCTCCACCATCGCCACCCTGGGCACGCCGCTCGACGCGGCCCTGCAGGAACTGCGCATCGAGCTGTTCTTCCCGGCCGACGCGGCGACAGAGCGCTCCGCGCGCGAGGCGGCCGGCCACTGATCGGCCAATCGCATCCGACGGGTTCGGCGCGGACGATCCGATGCTATATCTTGTCCCATGACCTCAAGCTGGAAACCCGACCCGCTCGACGACGCGGGCGCCGAAACGACGCCGGAGCCGGCCGCGCCAGGCCCTGCGCCGCAGCTCGCGCGCACGCCCTATTATCTGGAGGGGCTGAATCCGGAACAGCGTTCCGCCGTCGAGGCGCTGGACGGTCCGGTCCTGGTGCTGGCCGGGGCCGGCACCGGCAAGACCCGGGTGTTGACCACCCGCCTCGCCCATCTGCTCACCATGCGCCGCGCCTGGCCGAGCCAGATCCTGTCGGTCACCTTCACCAACAAGGCGGCGCGCGAGATGAAGGAGCGTGTCTCGGCGCTGACCGGGGCGCCGGTGGAGGGCTGGTGGCTCGGCACCTTCCACGCCATGGCGGCGCGCCTGCTGCGCCGGCATGCGGAGCTGGTCGGGCTAAAGTCGAACTTCACCATCCTCGATTCCGACGACCAGCTCCGGCTCATCAAGCAGCTTCTCGAGGCCGAGTCGATCGATGCCAAGCGCTGGCCGGCGCGCCTGATCCACGGCGTCATCGAGCGGTGGAAGGACAAGGGGCTGACCCCCGACCGGCTGAAGCCGGACGATGCCGGCGACATCGCCGGCGGCCGACTGATCGATCTCTACCGCGCCTATCAGGAGCGGCTGCGCACGCTGAACGCCTGCGACTTCGGCGACCTGCTGCTGCACAACCTGGCGATCCTGCAGGACAATGCCGAGGTGCTGACGGAGTATCACCGCCGCTTTCGATACATCCTGGTCGACGAATACCAGGACACCAACGTTGCCCAGTACCTCTGGCTGCGGCTATTGGCCCAGGGCCACAAGAACCTCTGCTGCGTCGGCGACGACGACCAGTCGATCTATGGCTGGCGCGGCGCCGAGGTCGGCAACATCCTGCGCTTCGAAACCGATTTTCCCGGCGCCAAGGTGATCCGGCTGGAGCGCAACTATCGCTCGACCGATCGCATCCTCGGCGCCGCCTCGGGCCTGATCGCGCAGAATCGCGGCCGCCTGGGCAAGACCCTGTTCACCGAATCGGCCGGCGGCGAGCACGTGCTGGTGCGCAATGTCTGGGACGGCGAGGAGGAGGCGCGCTGGGTCGGCGACGAGATCGAATCGCTGCAGCGCCAAAAAACGCGGCTGTCGGAGATCGCCATCCTGGTCCGTGCCGGCTTCCAGATGCGCGAATTCGAAGAACGGTTGCTGACCCTCGGCATCCCCTATCGGGTGGTCGGTGGTCCACGCTTCTACGAGCGGGTGGAAATCCGCGACGCCCTGGCCTATCTGCGGGTGATCGCCCAGCCGGACGACGACCTCGCCTTCGAGCGCATCGTCAATACGCCGCGCCGGGGTCTTGGCGCCGCCACGCTGAAGACCCTGCACCAGCTCGCCCGCGGCACGCGGGTGCCGCTCACAGAGGCGGCCCTGCGGGTGGTCGACACCGACGAGGTCGGCACCAGGGCGCGCAACTCGCTGCGCACGCTGATGGGGGATTTCCAGCGCTGGCGCGACATGATCGGCCGGGTGCCGCATCCGGAACTGGCCCGTATCGTGCTCGACGAATCCGGCTACACGGCCATGTGGCAGAATGAGAAATCGCCGGACGCCGCTGGCCGGTTGGAGAACCTGAAGGAATTGGTCGCTGCCATGGAGGAGTTCGAGAACCTCCAGGGCTTCCTCGAGCATGTCAGCCTGGTGATGGAGAACACCGCGACGCCGGGCGCCGACATGGTCAATCTGATGACGCTGCATTCGGCCAAGGGGCTGGAGTTCGAGCACGTCTTCCTGCCCGGCTGGGAGGAGGGGCTTTTCCCGCACCAGCGCGCCCTCGACGAGACCGGCATCGCCGGGCTGGAGGAGGAGCGGCGCCTGGCCTATGTCGGCCTGACCCGCGCCAAGCTGCGCGCCTATATCAGCGCCGCCGCCAACCGCCGCATCCATGGCCTATGGCAGGCGGCGCTGCCGTCGCGCTTCCTCGACGAACTGCCGGAGGAGCATGTCGAGGTTCGGGCCGATCCCGGGCTCGGCGGCGATCTGCGGGAGACCGGCCCGTCCTTCGCCTTCCAGACGCCGCGCCAGAGCGGCTTCATGGCGCGCAGCCGGCCGGTCACGCTGGACGGGGTCGCCTATGCCGTCGCCGAACGGCCGCGGCCGGACAAGGCCTTTGCCGCCGGCGACCGCGTCTTCCATCGGAAATTCGGCTACGGCACCGTCCGCACCGCCGACAACGACAAGCTGACCATCGGCTTCGACCACGCCGGCGAGAAGAAGGTGATGGACAGTTTCGTCGTCCCGGCCGATCAGGCCGGCTGAACCGGTGCAGGGCCCGGCGTCCTGGCGCGTTGCCGTCACCGTGCCGGCGGCGCTGGCCGAATTGGTCGGCGAGGCGCTTGGCGACACGGTGTCCGCGGTCTCGGTATTCGGCGAGGAAGAGGCGCCGACGCGGCTGGTCGAGGGCTTCGGCGCGGCCAAGCCGGACCGGGCCGCCCTTGCCGTCCGGCTGGCGCTCCTGGCCCGTGCCCGCGGTGTCGACGAACCCGAACTGGCGATCGAGCGGATCCCGCCGACCGACTGGCTGGCGGCGAGCTATCAGGCGTTCCCGCCGATCCGGGTCGGCCGCTTCCACATCCATGGCAGCCATGAACCGGGCGAGGTGCCGGCCGGGGCGATCGGGCTGTGCATCGACGCCGCCACCGCCTTCGGTACCGGCGAACATCCGACCACCGCCGGGTGCCTGACGGCGCTGGAACAATTGGCCAAGCGGCGCGGCGTCGGCCGGGCACTCGACATGGGCTGCGGCAGCGGCATCCTCGCCTTCGCCGTCGCCCGGTTGTGGCACACGCCGGTGCTGGCGGTCGACGTCGATGCCGAATCGGTCCGGGTCGCCCGGCACAACGCGCGGCTCAACCGGGTCGCGGGGTTGGTGCGGGCGGCGCGCGGCGACGGCTATGCGAGCCGGGCGGTCGCGGGCGGCGGCCCCTACGATCTGATCGTCGCCAATATCCTCGCCCGGCCGCTGGCGGCGATGGCCAAGGATCTGTCGGCTCATCTTGCGCCGGGCGGTACCGCGATCCTGGCCGGGCTGCTCGAGCGGCAGCAGGCGCAGGTCCTCGCGGCGCATCGCGCGCAGGGGCTGGTCCTGGTCGGCCGGGTCAGGGCCGGCATCTGGCCGACCCTGATCCTGGCCAAGCGGCATGCCTCGACGGCAGAGACCGCGTCCTAGGCAATGCCAAGTTTGCGGGCGCTCTTGGCCGCCTGGATGGCACCGAGGGGCTGCAGCGGGCGAATGCTCGCCGGGCCCTG
>JABDIP010000115.1 GCA_013003675.1 Inquilinus sp. | reverse complement strand
ATCCATATCGGGGTGGCCGGCCCGGCGACACTGAAGAGCCTGCTGAGCTATGCCCGGCTTTGCGGCATCGGCGCCTCGGCCAGGTTGCTGCGCCGGCAAGGGGCGAATCTGGCGAAGCTGGGCATGGTGTCCGCGCCGGACCGGCTGATCGCCGGGCTCGCGCGGTATCGCGCCGAGGATCAGAAGTGCGGCGTCGCCCAGGTGCATTTCTTCACCTTCGGCGGATTGCGGCGCTCGGCGGTGTGGCTGGACGCCGTGCGGCGCGGCGAGATCGACTGGCGCGCCGATCGCAACGGCTTCACCGCCCGGGTCGAGCTGTAGCGGCGATCGCGGCAAGAGCGAAACGACCCGCTGGTTGCCCCCGATTCCCGCGCTGCCGCGGGAACCGGGATGGGCGGTGGCCCTTATGAGTCTCCGTTGCCGCCCTCGAGCCGGCGCCAGGTCGCCCGCGCCGCCTCGATCACCGCGGTCATGCGCCGGTCCGGCTGGCCAACGGTCACGAGGTACAGGGACTGACCCATCGGCTCTTCGGTCTCCAGCAGATCGACGCTGCCGTTTACATGCGACATCGAGGTGATGCCGAGCCCGCCCGGGAGGTGCGACACGGCCGTGATCACCAGCGGCGCGGACTGCACGTAGCTCTCGGCGGCGAGAACGTCGCCCCATTCCTCGATCGTGTCTTCCACCGCGCTGCGCACACCGCCGCCCGGAGGCTCGACCATGATCTGGATCGGCATGGTGACGCCGCCGACCTCGCGCCAGTTCGCGATGCGACCGGCGAGGATGTCGTAAAGCTGGTTCGAGTTGAGCCGACGGACCGGGTTGGACGGGTGCACCACGAAGGCGACCTGGTTGCGACCGACCTCATGGGCAATCAGCCCGCGGCCGTTGACCGCGCCCGGGTCCCGCTCGTTGATGCTGGCAACGACGGCGCCCAGCGGGGCGGAGATCATCGCCATGTCGGCAGTGCCGGCGACCAGCGCCTTGATCCCGTGGCTGCTGCCCGTCGCGGTCACGCCGACCTGCTCGCCGGCCAGAGTTTCGATCTCCCGCTCGTGCGGGACCATCAGGCTACCCGACACAGTCGACGAGCCGCTGATGCGCAGTTCCTGGGCCTGCACCGATGGGCTGAATCCTGTCGCGAACAGTGCGAACAGAGCGGTACTCAGCATGAGATTCCGTAGCATCTTCCGACTCCCCCGGTTCCAAATATTCTCTGCATCGATGTCCGTCGATCTCGTGCGGACACCGGAAAAGCGTCTTCGTGACGGCCTGCCCGAACCACACAGGCGCCGTTCGATGCAGGGCATATTCGTCGTATTTCATAAATAACTAATTAAAGAGCGACGAATGCTTTGTATTGAAAGAAATGGTTGCCGCGAGTGGCGAAATCATAAGTAGAAAAACGTTCTGCCCGGTTCCGAGGAGGCCGGATCAAGGCTAGGGCGAAGAGAGAGTGGTCGCCATGATCAGTGGGCGACGGCACGTTCCTCGCGCGGCGACTTGCCGTACATCTCGCGGTAGCATTTCGAGAAGTGCGAGGCGGAGACGAAGCCGCAGGCGAGCGCCAAATCGACGATCGCCAGATCGCTCTGGTAGAGGAGCTGGCGCGCCCGCTCCAGCCGGATCTCCAGATAATACTGCGCCGGCGCGCGGCCGAGATGCTTGCGGAACAGCCGCTCGAGTTGGCGTCGCGACAGGGAGACGTGCTGCGCCAGTTCATCCTGGCTCAGCGGCTCCTGCAGATTGGCCTCCATCAACTCGACGGCGGCCACCAGTTTGGGATTGTGCACGCCGAGCCGAGCCCCGACCGGCAGCCGCTGGCGGTCGCTGCCGCTGCGGATGCGATCGACCAGGCATTGCTCGGAGACCTTCGTCGCCAACTCTTGGCCGTGCTGCTCGCGAATGAGATGCAGCATCATATCCAGGGCCGCGGTTCCGCCCGAACAGGTAAGACGGTTACGGTCGACCTCGAAGAGGTCGGAACTGACCTCGATGTCCGGGAAGGTTTCCTGAAACCCCGGTAGGTTCTCCCAATGGATGGCGCAGGAGTACCCGCGCAGCAGCCCGGCTCGCGCCAGCACCCAGGCGCCGGTGCACACCGCGCAGACGTCGGCCCCGAGCCGCTCCAATCGGCGCAGCCAGCCAAACACCTCGTCATCTCGGAACTGCTCGACATTGATGCCGGCGCAGACCACCACCATGTCGAGCGGCCGGCTGTAGGCACTGGCCCGCTGCACCTCGGCGGTCGACATGTCGGGCGCGATAACGATGCCGTTGCTGGCGCGGATCGGCGCGCCGTCCTTGGCAATGACCGGCCAGCCATAGAGTTCCTTGCCGGCCAGTCGGTTGGCGATGCGCAGCGGTTCGACGGCCGAGGTGAAGGCCATCATCGAAAAGTCGGGGATCAGCAGGAAACCGACCATGTGGGGCCGGTGGTGCTCGCCGCCTGAATGCTCCATGGTCCGCCCGACCTTGTCGGTTCGCCGCGGTCCATCCCGCGAGAACCCGGTTTCTCCCATATCATATGTCGCAGCCGGAACAAATCGGCGCGCCGCTTCTGGGGTCGGGCGGCGGCGCCCACCACAGGGCGGGTGCCGCCGGACGGCGTGACGGCGGCCGTCTCGGCGATGTCGCACACGGCACAAAACGGGTCGCCGCCGACGCGGCGACGGCCCCGGCGCGGTGCGACAGTGGCGGCATACGGAGAGGTCGGGCCACCTCGTGTGTTCTCGTGCCGAAGGCAGTAGAATACCGACCCGCCACAGGAGGCCCGAGAGTGCCCGATTCCGACATCGAGATCGCCCGCGAGGCATCGCTGCAGCCGATCGAACGGATCGCCGAGGGCCTCGGTATCGGGGACGACGCGATCCATCGCTTCGGCCGCCACATCGCCAAGGTCGATCTCGACTTCATCCGCTCGCTGCGGGACCGGCCGGACGGCAAGCTGATCCTGGTGACCGCCATCACCCCGACGCCGGCCGGCGAAGGCAAGACGACAACCACGGTCGGCCTTGGCGACGGGCTCAACCGGCTTGGCCGCAAGACCGCGATCTGCCTTCGCGAACCGAGCCTGGGGCCCTGTTTCGGCATGAAGGGCGGCGCGGCCGGCGGCGGCTATGCCCAGGTCGTGCCGATGGAGACGATCAATCTCCATTTCACCGGCGATTTCCATGCCATCGGCAGCGCCCACAACCTGCTCTCGGCGCTGATCGACAACCACATCTATTGGGGCAATGCCCTCGACATCGATGCCCGCCGCATCACCTGGCGCCGGGCGCTCGACATGAACGACCGCGCACTGCGTGAGATCGTCTGCAGCCTGGGCGGCGTCGCCAACGGGTTCCCGCGCGAGGCCGGTTTCGACATCACCGTCGCCTCGGAGGTGATGGCGATCCTCTGCTTGGCCACCGATCTGGACGACCTGCAGCAGCGCCTGGGGCGCATCATCGTCGGCCATACCCGCGACCGGAAGCCGGTGCTGGCCTCCGACCTCAAGGCGCAGGGGCCGATGACGGCGCTGTTGAAAGACGCGCTGATGCCCAATCTGGTACAGACGCTGGAGAACAACCCGGCCTTCGTGCATGGCGGGCCGTTCGCCAACATCGCCCATGGCTGCAACTCGGTGATGGCGACCCGGACCGCGCTCAAGCTCGCCGACTACGTGGTCACCGAGGCCGGCTTCGGCGCCGATCTGGGGGCGGAGAAGTTCTTCGACATCAAGTGCCGGATGGCCGGGCTGAAGCCGGCGGCGGTGGTCGTCGTCGCCACCGTGCGGGCGCTGAAGATGCATGGCGGCGTTGCCAGGCAGGATCTCGGCACGGAAGACGTCGAGGCAGTGAAGGGCGGGCTTGCCAATCTCGGCCGGCATCTGCGCAATCTTGGCCAGTTCGGCGTGCCGGCGGTGGTCGGCATCAACCGATTCACCGGCGATAGCGAGGCGGAGATGCAGGAAATCGTCGCCTATTGCGAGGATTTCGGTGTCGATGCCTATGTCAACAGCCACTGGTCGGATGGCGGGGCCGGGATCGAGGCGACCGCGCGCAAGGTGATCGACCTGGTCGAGGACGGGCACGCCCAGTTCCGCACCCTCTACGAGGACGATCTGCCGCTGCTGGAGAAGGTGCGGCACGTCGCGCGCACCATCTACGGCGCCGACGACGTCATCGCCGACAAGAGGGTGCGCGACCAGTTTCGCCAGTTGCAGGACGCCGGATACGGGCACTTCCCGGTCTGCGTCGCCAAGACCCAGTACAGCTTCTCGACCGACCCGAACCTGAAGGGGGCGCCGACCAACCACGTCGTGCCGATCCGCGAGATCCGGGTCAACGGCGGGGCGGAGTTCCTGGTCGTGGTCTGCGGCGACATCATGACCATGCCGGGCCTGCCCAGCGTGCCGGCTGCGAATTCGATCTTCGTCAATGACGAAGGGCAGATCGAAGGCCTGTTCTAGTCGACGGGCCGGAGCGCGACAGGGGACCGATGGCAAGCAGTCGATATTCGTTCTTCGCCCTGGCCCGCAATGCGCTGACCGGGCACCGGGACTGGCAGCGCGTCTGGCGCAGCCCGGACCCGCAACCTTCCTATGACGCGGTCATCGTCGGCGGCGGCGGTCATGGGCTGGCGACCGCCTATTACCTGGCCAAGGAGCACGGCCTCACCAATGTCGCCGTGCTGGAGAAGGGCTGGCTGGGCGGCGGCAACACCGGCCGCAACACGACGATCGTGCGCTCGAACTACCTGTTCGACGACAGCGCCCACCTCTACGAGCACGCGCTGAAGCTGTGGGAAGGGCTGAGCCGGGAGCTGAACTACAATGTCATGTTCAGCCAGCGCGGCGTTCTGAACCTGTGTCACGACATCCACGAGGCGCGCGACCTGCAGCGCCGCTGCCACGCCAACCGGCTGAACGGCATCGATTCCGAATGGCTCGACCGCGACGGCGTGCTCGGGTTCTGCCCGGTCATCAACGGCGATCCCGGCATCCGCTATCCTGTCTATGGCGGCACCCTGCAGCGCCGGGGCGGCACCGCCCGCCACGACGCCGTCGCCTGGGGCTATGCCCGCGGCGCCGATGCCCGCGGCGTCGACATCATCCAGAACTGCGAAGTGACGGGCATGATCGTCGAGAAAGGCCGGATCAAGGGCGTCGAGACGACGCGCGGCACCATCAGGACCGGCAAGGTCGGCGTCGTCGCCGCCGGCCATTCCAGCGTGATCGCCGCCATGGCCGGCGTGCGACTGCCGCTGGAGAGTCACCCGCTGCAGGCGCTGGTGTCGGAACCGGTCAAACCGGCGATCGACTGTGTCGTCATGTCCAACGCGGTGCACGCCTATATCAGCCAGTCCGACAAGGGCGAATTGGTGATCGGCGCCGGTGCCGACCCTTATGTCAGCTATTCCCAGCGGGGCGGCTTCAGCGTCATCGAGGAGACCCTGGCCTCGATCGTCGAGCTGTTCCCGATCTTCAGCCGCATGCGCATGCTGCGGCAGTGGGGCGGGATCGTCGATATCGCGCCGGACGCCAGTGCGATCATCGGCAAGACCCCGGTCGAGGGGCTGTTCGTCAATTGCGGCTGGGGCACCGGCGGCTTCAAGGCGACCCCCGGTTCCGGCCACGTCTTCGCGCACACGATCGCCACCGGCGAGCCGCACGCGCTTAATGCCGGTTTCACGCTGGAGCGCTTCGCCAGCGGCAGGCTGGTCGCCGAGCACGGCGCCGCCGCCGTGGCGCATTAGGAGGGCGGCACGATGTTCCTGATCGACTGCCCATTCTGCGGGTCGCGCGACCAGCGGGAGTTTTCCTGCGGCGGCGAGGCGCACATTGCCCGGCCGCCGCGGCCGGCATCGCTGTCCGACGACGAGTGGGCCGATTACCTCTTCATGCGCAAGAACCCGAAGGGGGTGCAGTACGAGCGCTGGATGCACGCCCATGGCTGCCGGCGCTGGTTCAACGTCGCCCGCAACACGGCGACCGACCGCATCCTCGCCGTCTACCGCATGGGCGAACCGGCGCCGGCCCTCGACGGTCAGGCGCCGCCGACACCCTGCGGCGAACCGGCGGTCGGCTCCGGCAATTTGGCGCTGGGCCAGGGCACGCCCGCCGCGGCGAAGCCTAGGGTGGCGACAAGACCGGGAGCGCCGGCGAAACCGAAATCCGCTCCGAAACCTAGGACGTCGGCGAAGCCGAGAGCGACCGCGCGGCCGAAGTCGAAGCGTCCGGCCAAGGCCGAGGAGACCACGTCGTGAGCGGCCAGACCTTCCGCCTCGATGCCGGCGGCCGGATCGATCGGTCGCAGCGCGTC
>JABDIP010000102.1 GCA_013003675.1 Inquilinus sp. | reverse complement strand
GACCGGGACCATCGCATCGTCGCCATCAACAAGCGGTTCAAGGCCCTGTGGGCGCTGAACGACAAGGATGCGGCGACCGGCGCCGATCACCGGCGCACCGCGGAACGGCTGCGCCGGCTGCAACGGCCGAGCCCCGTCCCGCGGGCCGACGAGGCGACCGGTACTTCGCTCGTCGAGCTGAACGACGGCCGCATCTTCGAACGGCAGGTCGTCGACTACCGGCTCGACGGCGCCGCGATCGGCCAGGTTCAGACGATCCGCGACGTCACCGGCCGGATCGCCGCCGACCGCGAGTTGCTCCGCGCCAAGGAAATGGCCGAGGCCGGCAACCGCGCCAAATCGGAGTTCCTGGCCCATATCAGCCACGAGTTGCGGACGCCGCTGAATGCGATCATCGGCTTCTCCGAGATCTACCTGCGGCAGTTGTTCGGCGACATGGGCAATCCACGCTATCTGGACTACGCCAAGGACATCCATGAGAGCGCCACGCTGCTGCTGTCGCTGATCAACGACATTCTGGATTTGTCGAAGATCGAGGCCGGCCGCGCCGAGCTGTTCGACGAGGCGGTCACGCTGCGAAAGACCGCCCGGCAATGCTTCCGGCTGGTCCGCAGCCGCGCCGCCGAGGCAGAGCTGGCATTGGAGTTCACCGTGCCCGCGGAACTACCGGTACTGCGTGCCGACGAGCGGGCGATCAAGCAGATGCTGGTCAACCTGTTGACGAACGCCATCAAATTCACTCCGGCCGGCGGCCGGGTCCGGCTGGAAGCCGCGGTCGACGGGGACGGCGCCTTGATCGTCGAAATCGTCGACACCGGGATCGGCATGAGTGCCGAGCAGATCGCCCGCGCCCTGGAGCCGTTCGGCCGGGTCGACAGCGCCTTCCACCGCTCCCGCGAGGGAACCGGCCTCGGCCTGCCCCTGGTCAAGTCGCTGATCGAGGCCCAAGGCGGCCGGCTCGAGATCGACAGCGAACCGGACAAGGGCACGACGACGCGGCTGATCTTCCCGCCGGAGCGGGTCGGCGGCGAGGCGCCCGGGACCGATTCGGAATAGGCCGCTATCCGTCCAGATCGACCCCGGCGCGCGAGCGCAGCGCCAGCAAATCCTCGCAGTCCGAGCGCTCGCCATCGGCGTCGCGGCAGGACAGCACCCCGTTGACCAGGAGCCGCTCGATCTCGCCGCAGCCGATGTCGCGGATGTCGAACAGCCGGACCTGAGTCTTGCCCGGCGGCACCTCGCGGGTGTCCAACGCGATCCGCCGTTCGATGACCCCGTCGCGATTGAAGACATAGAGGTCGAGCACCAGCTCGGCGACGGCCACCTCGGTGGCGTTGTCGATGACCAGATAGCTGCGGCAGGCCTCGCCCTGCGGCTCGAGCTTGTTGAGCTCGATCGTCAGACGCCCCGCCTCGCCCTGGGCGGCCGCCCCGCTCGCCGCGACAGTCAGCGCAGCCGCAAGGCCGAGCACGATCCCCAGACGCATATTCCCCTCCCCCATGCTGATTCCGCGCCGGACCTTGGCACCGGACGCCGCCGTCGCCAAGAGCCGATCGGATCGCCGCCGGCTTGCCAGCGTCCGCCCCGGCTGTGCTAGCCTTCGCCGCGACGGTATCTGGCGGGATGAGACCGATGTCGCTGCTGCTTTTCGACCATGTCAACATTCGCACCGCCAATCTGGCGACGATGAGCGCGTTCTACAGCGAGGTGCTGGGGATGCCGGCCGGCTACCGGCCGCCTTTCGGCTTCGGCGGCGCCTGGCACTATTGCGGCGAGCAGCCGGCGGTGCATCTGGTGGAGATGGACCGGCCGCCCCGCACCGAGGATCCGCAACTGGAGCATTTCGCCTTTCAAGCCAGGGATATGGCGGCGTTTCTTAAACAATTGCGCGAGAAAGACATCCCGTACCGGATCGCCGTCGTGCCGGAGTTGGAGATCCACAAGGTCAACATCGCCGACCCGGACGGCAACCACATCCATATCGACTTCACCGCCGAGGACGCGGTGGCAGCCGGTGCCGCCGGCTGACCGCGTCCCTCTTCGATCGGCCCCTCAACCGACAGGAACGACAAAGATGCCCAAGGCGATCGTGATGCATGAGACCGGCGGTCCCGACTGCCTGCTCTGGGAGGAGGTGTCGGTCGGCGACCCCGGCCCGGGCCAGGTGCGACTGCGGCAGAGCACCGTCGGCCTCAACTACATCGACGTCTATGTCCGCACCGGCGCCTATCCGCTGCTGCAGCTTCCCGGCACCCCCGGCATGGAGGCGTGCGGCACTGTGGTGGCGGTCGGGCCGGCCGTGACCGACCTCGCGCCCGGCGACCGGGTCGCCTACGGCACCGCGCTCGGCGCCTACGCCGAGGAACGCCTGGCGCCGGCCGACCGGCTGGTCAAGGTGCCCGACGCGATCGACGACCGCACCGCGGCGGCGATGATGCTGAAGGGCATGACGGCGGAATACCTGCTGCACCGCACGACCCAGGTGAAGGCCGGCGACACGATCCTGGTCCACGCGGCGGCCGGCGGCGTCGGGCTGATCCTCTGCGCCTGGGCGAAGCATCTCGGCGCGACGGTGATCGGCACCGCCGGCAGCGCCGAAAAGGTCGCGCTGGCCCGCGCGCATGGCTGCGACCATCCGATCGACTACAGCCGCGAGGATTTCGCCGCCCGGGTCAAGGAGATCACCGGCGG
>JABDIP010000092.1 GCA_013003675.1 Inquilinus sp. | reverse complement strand
ACGGTCGGCCGGCCCCAGCGGGGGTGCCGGTGGCGCCACGGCGGCGGTCTGCGTCGGCGCCGGGCTCGCGACCGCCGCCTTGCCGGCGGCGAGCACGGCGATCCGGTTGCGCGCCAGGGAGGTGAAGACGCCGTTGGGGAATTGCCTCAGATAGGCGTCGAAGTCGCCCCGGTCGGTGCTGTCCTTGATGGTCTCCCAGAACAGCCGCTCGGTATCGCTCGACATGCCGCGATCCTCGGTCCGCCCCTCCGGCCTCGGCGCCGGCAGCGGCGCCGGGGTGACGGCGGCGACCCGCAGCCCGCCGGCGGGCGGATTCAAATAGAACGCGTCGGCGCTCAGCGAACCGTAGACATAGGGTTGCTGCCGGCCGTTGGTGGCTTGCAGCACGGTATCGCGAACCCGGCGGAAGTACTGGCCGATCTCCACCCCCGGCTCGCGCATATGGGCCAGCAGCGCGGTCGTGTAGGGGCTGTTCGCCGATTGCCCGTCCTCGGCCACCGCGCCGGCACTCGTCGCGAAGGCGATCAGCGTGTCGGCCGGTACGTTTTCCACGCGAGCCAGCCCGCGGCCCAACACGGAAGACCGGGTCGGCCCCAGCGCCTGCGCCAACTGGGTTGCGAAGGGATTGTCGCGGCAGGCATCGAGGATCACCACGCCGAGCCGCCGCGCCTGGCCGACCTCGCTGGTCAGCAGGTCGAGCGGAATGCCCTCGTAGCTGAGGTCGCGCTCGCGCTGCAGGCTGACATCGACCGGCAGGAGATAGTTGACGCCGTCGACCTGGATGCCGTGACCGGCATAGAAGACCAAGGCGACATCGGCGCCCTCGGCGCTGGCGCCGAAACGGCGGATGGTGCCGACCATGCCGGCGGTGTCGAGGTCCAGCCCCTGCTCGACCTCGAAGCCGAGGTCGCGCAACGATGCCGCCATGGCGCGAACGTCGTTGGCGGGATTGGTCAGCGCCGGCGCGTTCCGATAGGTCCCGTTGCCGATCACCAACGCGACCCGCTTCAGATTGTCCTGCGCCGCCGCCTCCGGCACCGAGGCAACGAATACCAGCAGAACCGCCGCGGCACCGGCGCGAAGGCAGCGTCCGAGATCAAAGGATCGATACGCCATTTCGGTCTCCTCCAGCTCCTAGCTCAGCGGCCGCCGATATTGGTGATTTCGACCCGCCGGTTGACGTCGCTCTCCGGGTTGGCGGCGTCGAGCAGGCGCGCCTCGCCCCAGCCGACATCCTGCAGCCGCGCCGGCTCGATGCCGGCGGCCTTGGCGAGATAGTCGCGCACCGCCTGGGCGCGCCGCTCGGACAGCGTCAGGTTGAACGCCGCGTTGCCGACCGCGTCGGTGTGGCCGGCGATGAGGAAGCTGTAGGGCGACAGTTCCGGCGACTTGATCGCCGTCGCCAGCTCGGCCAGCACGCTCTTCGCATCGTCGGTCAGCCGGTCCGAGCCGAATTCGAACTGCACCTGGAAGTCGATCGATGCCGCCCGGCTGAACGAGCGTGTCTGCTCGCGCACGACCATGCTGCGGGTTGCCGGTTCGCTGCCCGGCGCCGGCGGCGGCAGCAATGCGCGGATGAAGTCGTCGGCCGTCGGCTCGGTCAGCAACGTCGGCTCGGCGGCTGTTGCCGGGACGCCGGGAATCAGCAGCAGAGCCAGAACCGCCAGGGTCAGTACCGAATGAAAGCGCCGCATGGTGTCTCGCCTCATTGCGACCGGGTGCCCGTGCGACGGTTTCTCCGCCGCGCCTGGAGCCGCCACCCGTCAGGTGAGGGTGACGCTATCACCGCCTTGTTCCCCGATGCTGTGTCCGCCGACACACCCCAGGAGCCGGTCCGAGTAGTGCCTATGGCCAGGCTCCTAACCTCGCGGGCGCGAGTTGATGAACAGGTAGTTGGCGATCGGCGGGTTGGCATGGCCCTCACGTTCGATCGCCGTCAGCCGCTCGCTCAACACCTGCAGGTAGGGCGACGCCTTCTCGTCGAACCGTCGCGGCCCGGCGAAAAGCGGCGTCGGCGCGGAGATCGCCACCAGCATGTCGGTGCCGTAAGGGGGGTTGATCTCCAGCTTGAGATCGCCAGGGAACCCGCCCGGCCCGCCGCCGACCAACACCTCCTGGCCGGCGATGGACCGGTTGTCGCGTCGGGTTTCGGTCGGGAACAGGTGATAGACGTTGCCCTCCTTGTCGATGAAATCGACGTAGAGGTAGCCGTCATAGAGCCGGGTCGCCGAGGCCGTGACGATCAGCAGATCGCCCTGCTCGTAGACCAGCGACGGGTTGTTCGGCTGGATGCCGGGGCGGCCCGGCTGTCCCGGCGCCAGCGAGGCCTGCGCCTCGAGCACGCCGATGGCCGCGCAGAACGGCCACGGGCGGATGCTCGCCGACTCGATCACCCCGCGGATGCCCTGCACCGACGACAGCGCCCTGACCAGCCGTTGAAGATCGGCATCGGCCGAGAGATAGCCGGTGACCATGATCTGCAGATCGTCGGTCAGGGTCGCCGACAGGTTCGCGCATTCGAATCCGGACAGGATCTCGCCGACCTCGCGGTCGATGAAGGCGCGGTCGGGCAGGCTGGCGACCTGATCGCCGGGCGCCGCCGGCAAGGGCGGCATGCCGGTCCCCGTCGCCGGCTGCGGCGGCGTCAACGGATCGACCCCGCCCGGGCGCGGCGTCAGCGGATCGGGGGCCGGACCCGGCGTCAAGGGATCGACCGCCGGGCCTGGCGTCAGCGGATCGGCGACCAATGGAGCGGTCGTTCCCGTGCCGCCGCCGGTCGGCGGCGCCGTCGCCACGACGATCTCATCGGGGTCGGGCACCGGCGTCTCGCCGCCGCCGAGCAGCAGGTATCCGCCGACACCGCCGCCGATCGCCACCACCACCGCAACGACCACCGCGATCAGGCCGAGTTTGCTCTTCGGCGTGGCTCCGGTCTTGGCGCCGGCGCCGTGCGCGGTCGGCCGCCCTTTCCCGGCCAGCAGGTCGGCCATCGATTGCGGCCGGTCGTCCGGGTCCGGCTCCAGCATCCAGGCGATCTCGTCGCGCAGCGAGGCCGGCACCGCGTCGAGGTCCGGCACCGTGCGCCGCGCCTCCAGCACCGCGACGTGCGACGAGCCCATGTCGAGCGGCTTGCCGATCGCCGCCGCCGCCAGAACCAGCCCGGCGCTGTAGATGTCCGAGCGGGCGTCGACATGGCCGCCATGCATGCCGAGCTGTTCCGGCGAGGCAAAGGAATACTTGCCGGCGAAATCGCCGCCGATCACCGTGCGCACATCCGGGTCGGCCAGCTTGGCGATGCCGAAATCGATGATCTTGGCGTTTTCCAGCCTGCCTCCCGGCAGGATTACGTTGTCCGGCGACATGTCGCGGTGGATGACGCCCTTCTCGTGCGCCGCGCCCAGCCCCATCGCCAGCCGGTCGCGCAGCAGCCGCACCTCGTCCGGCGTCAGCGGCCCCTTCTTCAGCACTTCGCCGAGCTGCGGCCCGTCGACGAACTCCATGATCAGGTAGAGATGGCCGTCCTGATCGCAGACCACGCCGTCATAGCCGACCACCGCCTCGTTGCGCACATTGCGCAGCACCGCCGCCTCGCGGGTGAACAGGTCGATGACCTTCTGGTCCTTGGCCAGCTCCGGCAGCATGATCTTGATGGCGTGTTCGGTGCCCAGGCTGGCGTGCCGGGCACGATAGATCTCGCCCATGCCGCCGCGCGCCAGCAGGTTCTCGATCCGGTAGGTGTGGCTGAGCAGCGTTCCAGGCGCCATGCCGACGCCGCCGCCCGGCGCCGTATCGCCCGCCGCTACCAATCTCGTCTGATCGTCCGCCTCGCTCATGCCGGTTCTTTGCCCTGCGCCCAGGGACGCCATACTGCGCGGGCGACCACGCCGACTCAAAGAAATTCGATCCCGCGGCAAAGGATCGGCGGGCCGGCGCCAATTGGGGATCGTCTCGAGGTGCCGTCCCAGCCGGCAAACCGGCCGGGCCGCCGCAGACGCCCGCCGCCGGCGAAATCCGGGGCCGGATTTCGACAACATCCGCGTGCTGCATGGACGCACCGGCTTCGATCCGAACGAGGGACATCGCCAGTTGCAGGGCTGCTACATTGACCGCGAAGGGCCGCGCAGCCGCTACCGTGTGGCGTGCCGACGCG
>JABDIP010000430.1 GCA_013003675.1 Inquilinus sp. | reverse complement strand
GCAGGATGAAGCCGAGCCCCATCTGAACGCCGGTCGTGATCCAGGTGAACTGGGCGGTCACAACCGAGTCGGCGCCGCGCAACACGGCATTGGTGGCCAACTCGTCCTGCAACAGCACCTCACGCATGTAGGCGAGGCCGGACTCGAATGTGGCCAGCAGCGTCAGCAGCGTTAACGTCACCACGATCATGCGGCGGCGCACCTTGTCCGACAGCGCGCCGATCACCGGGAACAGCCGCGTGATCCGCATCGATTCCATCATGAACAGCCCCATGGAAATCTCCACGAGGATGATCACAAGGGCGGCGATTTCCGCCGTCTTGAAGTTGCCGATCAGGGCGTTGCCGCCAACCATCTCGGCCATCGGCCGGGCAATCAGCTGGAAGTTGATGACCGCACCGCCGGTGGCGATCGCCAGGAAGAAGGCAGACACGAAGAGGTTCTTGAGCGACGAAGACGACAGGCTACGCACCGCCGCGTCGGTCCCCTTCATGACCCCCTCATACTTCTCCATCTCCTTGTCGATGGCGCCGGCGCGGGTCAGCAAGGATTGGACCTTCTTGTCGATCGTACCGAGCTGGCTCGCGACGTCGCGCCAATGCGGCCGCAGTGCATGCAGAACCTTGTGCCGCTTCTCCACGGCGTCGCGATAGTCGCCGAGCGCCTCCTCCTGCGACTTCACCAGCGAGGTGTGGATCTGCTCGAGGATGTTGGCGACCATCGGCTCGCCTTTGGACGGGATCGCCGCGACCGCCTCGACGGCGTCGATCCAGCCCGGCGGCGACGGCGGCACGTCCGTGCTGCTCTCGTGATCTTCCTCGATCTGCGTGATTTCCTCGGCCAGGCGGCGGGTGACCGCCGGGCAGGCCGACAGGTCGCGCTTCACCGCCGCGGCGACCCGGTCGAACTCACGCTCGACCAGTCGCTCGGTATCCTCTCGGCCTGCGGCCAATAGAACCTCGCGATTGCGCAGTTGCAGTCGATGCTCCGCCTGCATCAGGGATGTCGCCGTCATGCGGCACGCCCGATAGATCATACGGCTGAGCAGCAGGATCGCCTTGTGCGCCGCATGGCGCGCGAAGTACATGCCCACGCTGAGCACTGCTAGGATCGTCAACCACGACCAGATCGACGACGGCGCGCCCGAAAACATTTCCGCGAACGGCATCAAAGTCTCCTAAGTCCTATCTGGTGGAGCATTCCGACAGCAGGCGGCGCTGCCGTGCGTTTCTACGGACCGGAATCGTGACCGGGACCGCAATCGTGAGGCGAGAAAGATAACAGCCGGTTAAAACCTATTTTTTATCTGAATTTGGCGTGGATGTGACGCATCGGCACCAATCGGTAAAACCAGGTTTGCCGACAATGGGTTATACTCCCGCCGCGCCCTCCGCGAAAAACCTCGGCCGGACGGCGAAAGCGCCGGAATGTGGCGGACGCTCGGCGAAACGCGGCGGACCGGCTCGCGCCCGATACCACCGGCTAGGCGGCGACGCCTTCCATCAGGTCGTCCAGCTTCCGCAGCAGGAAATCGGAATCCTCGGCGCCCATCCCGTCATACTGGGTCAGGATGCGCTCGATCATGATCCGGCTATAGGTCTCGCGATCGTAGTCGGCACTGCGGAAATCGGTCTGGCGATTGACATCGACGGCGGTGCGGAACGCCGCAAAGAGCGACGCGGGCAATTTCGCCTTCTCGTAAAGTCGTTTCAGACCCAGACCGCCCTCGTCGTGCACCAGCAGGCGGGCGTTCAGCAGGGGCACTCCCCCCAACTCGGCAAGCGCCGCCTCGAAGAAGGCGAGGTCGCCCATGCACAGGCTGCGCAGGATCATCGACGCGGTAAGCCGCCCATGGGCGTTCAGTTGGCGCGCCAGTTTCTCCACGTCCTTGTCGTCGGAGGCATCGGTCACCAGGCTGACCGTTGCCCGCTCGCGCGCCCGCAGGATCAAATCGCTGGCGGTGTCCGGCGCCAGATCGTGATTGGCGACCAGATAGTCCTGCAGCTGTTCCGACACCATGGTGACCAGTCGTTCGGAGATCGTCAGCGGCAGGGTTTCGCGCTTGACGATGTTCTCCTGCAGCGTCTCGGACTCGCCGAAACGATCGAGGGCGCGCTCGAACGACTTCTCGTCGATCCGCGCGCCGGCATTGCCGACAAGGGTCTCGACCGCGCTCTGGCTACCGTGCTCGACAAGGGCCTGGGACAAGGCCTCCGAGACGGTCTCGCGGCGGGCGACGGCGACCTGCTTGCACTCCGGCGCGCGCTCCAGCAGCTCGGCCAATTCGCCGTCCTCGAGAACGGTGGAAAACTCCAATACCGGCAAGGCCACCTGATCGACGTCGTTGGCCAGGCTCAGCGCCACGTCATGGGGCAGGTTGCGCGATGATTTCAGATTGCGGGCCACCGCCTCGCGGACCAGCACCGCGGCGTCGGCGGCCATCTTGCGGACGATGTCGCCGGCGATCTGCCGTTCCTGCTCGGTCAATGCGTTGCTGTCCAGATCTCCGGCCAGCTTGGCCACCATTTCAGCCCGCGCGTCGGCGGACTTGTCGGTCAGCAGTTTGGAGACATCTTCCGGCGTGAGATTGCTGCTCATCGGCCCCGTCATCTTCTGAGAGGGTGCCCGGGGGCGGCCGCGACGGGGCCACTACGGACGCATGCGCGCTAAAGTGGCATCTAGTGATTAATTCTCGGTTAAATATTCTTGCCGGCACGACATGCAAGATTCCCGAGAAATCCATGGTTCTCAACGACTCCGGCCCTCCTCGCCGGCTGTCGCAGGCCGGCGAACGCGGCCCCGAAGCCGGCGTCGAAACGGCCTGGGCTGGAACGCAGCAGGCAGAGCGATCCAGACCGCCAGGTTGCTTCAGGAGCGGACCAGCGTGTCGATCAGGTGTTCGGTGATCCTGATCGCGGCTTCGCGATCGGCCGCTCCCTTGCGAAGGCCCTGGCGGAGATAGAGCCCGTCGATCATCGCCCCGATCGATTCCGCCGCCGCCTCGATCTTCGTCTCCGATATCAACGACCGCAGCTCGTGCACGAGGTTGGCGCGCAGCCTGGCAACATAGACCTGGAGAAGGCGGGAATTCGCCCGAGAGGACTGCGCCCGGAGATAGAAGATCGTCCACGCGGCCACGGTCCCGGCGTTGAATTGCAGCGGCGAGAAGCTCGCTTCGACGATGGCGGAAAGCCGGGCCCGCGGTGTCGGCGCGGCGGCGAGGCGGGCCACCACGTCCTGACGGAACAAGGTCAGGAGATGGCGTTGCGTCGCGAACAGCAAATCCTCCTTGCTGCCGAAATAGTGGTGCGCCAGGGCGGAGGAGACGCCGGCCTGTCCGGCGATCTGGCTGACCGAGACGTCGAGCGATCCGGCCCGGCCGATGACGCTCAGCGCCGCCTCGATCAGTTCGTTTTGCCGGTCCCGGGATCGTTTCGATTGCTGCACGCCCAAGCCGCACCCGATTATTCATTGACTGACCAGTCAATGACCCTTTCTATGGCCGGGTCAACCAAAAGCATAGACGGACCAGCCCGGCGAACCGGGCGGCGCGGCAATGGGAGGGACCGATGAAGTTCAAGTCTGCAATGGCGCTTGCGGCGCTGGCCGGGATGGCGACGATTTCCGCCTCGGCGGCGGAACCGGAGAGCTGCCGGGAGGTCCGCTTCTCGGACGTCGGCTGGACCGACATCACGGCGACGACCGCGGCCACTACGACGGTGCTGGGCGCCCTCGGCTACGACGCCGACGTCAAGGTTCTCTCCGTCCCGGTCACCTATGCCTCCATGGCGAACGGCGACATCGACATCTTCCTCGGCAATTGGATGCCGACGATGGAGGGCGACATCGCCGCCTATCGCGATGCCGGCACGGTCGAAACCGTGCGCGAGAACCTCGAAGGCGCGAAATACACGCTGGCCGTCAACAGGTCGCTGTTCGACGCCGGCCTGAAGGACTTCGCCGACATCGCCAGGTTCCGCGACCAGCTCGACGGCAGGATCTACGGCATCGAGCCCGGCAATGACGGTAACCGTCTGATCATCGACATGATCGAGCAGGATGCCTTCGGCCTGAAGGGTTTCGAGGTCGTCGAAAGCTCCGAACAGGGCATGCTGTCCCAGGTGGCGCGGGCCACGCGCCGCGGCGAAGGGATCGTCTTCCTTGGCTGGGAACCGCATCCGATGAACGCCAATCTGGACATGGCGTATCTTTCCGGCGGCGACGATTTTTTCGGCCCGGAATTCGGCGGTGCGACGGTCTACACCAATGTGCGCGCGGGCTATGTCGACGAGTGCTCCAATGTCGGCGCCCTGTTGCAGAACCTGCGGTTCTCGCTGGACCTGGAGAACGAAATAATGGGCGCCATCCTCAACGATGGCGAAGACCCGGAGGATGCGGCGCAGGCTTGGCTGCAGGCCCATCCGGACGTTCTCGACGGCTGGCTCGAAGGGGTCACGACCCACGACGGAAAGGACGGGTTGGCGGCGGTCCGCGCCAGCCTCGGCCTCTAGGCCGGAATCGCCCGCGCGCGGATCGCGCCGATCCGAGGATTTCGGCGCGACGGGCGGCCCCGGTGGCCGCCCGAACGGCTGAGGGCCGGACGAGCCGGCGATGCCTGCCGGGAACCCGGCCCCTCGCCTTCCGCGGCCAGCGGCGTGGATGCTGACCGTCGGGCCATTGCAGGAGACAGCCGATGGAAGGGACCGATTCCTATCTGGATTGGATCGAGTCCAACAAAATACCGGTCGGCAAATGGGCCAAGGGTTTCGTCGACCTGCTCACCGACCATGCCGCCTGGTTCTTTGACGGCGTATCCGCAGTTCTCGAAACCGTCGTCCTCGCCATCCTTTGGGTGCTGCAGGCCCCGCATCCCCTGGTCGTCGTGATCGCGGTCGCCGGGCTCGCCTGGTGGGCACGCCGGTCCGTCGGTTTCACCGCCTTCGCGCTCTTCGGTCTGCTCCTCATCATCAACCAGGGTTATTGGGAGGAAACCACCGAGACACTGGCCCTGGTTCTGGCCGCCACGGCGGTTTGCATGAGCGCCGGCGTGCCGGTCGGCATCGCCGCGGCGCGGCGTCCCTGGCTCTTCGCCGCGCTGCGCCCCGTGCTCGACCTCATGCAGACGATCCCGACCTTCGTCTACCTGATCCCGGCGCTGATCCTGTTCGGACTCGGCATGGTGCCCGGCCTGATCGCCACCGTCATCTTCGCCATCCCGGCGCCGATCCGCCTGACCCATCTCGGCATCACCTCGACCCCGAAGGAGCTGATCGAGGCGGGAGAGGCGTTCGGCGCCTCGCGAAGCCAGCTCTTGTGGAAGGTGGAACTGCCCTACGCGATGCCGCAGATCATGGCGGGGCTGACCCAGACGATCATGCTCTCCCTGTCCATGGTGGTCATCGCCGCGCTGGTCGGGGCCGACGGGCTGGGCGTGCCGACCCTGCGCGCGCTCAACCAGGTCAACATCGCCAAGGGTTTCGAGGTGGGGATCGCCATCGTGCTGATCGCAATCATCCTCGACCGCCTGTTCCGGCGCTCGGAGAGCTGATCATGGCCGACACAATGGTGCGTTTCGACGCGGTCAACATCGTCTTCGGCGACAACCCGGAGATCGCCCTACCACTGATGGACGAAGGCCGCACGCGGGAGGAGATCCAGGTCGAGACCGGCCAGGTGCTGGGTGTCCACGACTGCTCGCTCGACGTCGAGGAGGGCGAGATCGTCGTGCTGATGGGCCTGTCCGGCTCCGGCAAGTCGACCCTCCTGCGCGCGGTCAACGGCCTGAACCCGGTGGCACGGGGCGCCGTCCATGTGGCCACCGGCGAGGCGCTGGTCGATGTGACCGGGGTCGACGAGAAGGGCTTGCGTGATATCCGCACCGAACGCGTCGCCATGGTGTTCCAACAATTCGGGCTGCTGCCCTGGCGCACGGTCGTGGAGAATGTCAGCTTCGGCCTGGAGCTGGCTGGCGTTTCCGTCGAGGAACGGCGCCGTCGCGCCATGACACAGCTCGAGTTGGTCAATCTCACCGACTGGGCGGAGCGCAAGGTGCAGGAGCTTTCCGGCGGCATGCAGCAGCGCGTCGGCTTGGCGCGGGCTTTCGCGACCGAGGCGCCGATCCTGCTGATGGACGAACCGTTTTCCGCGCTCGATCCGCTGATCCGCAACAAGCTGCAGGACGAGTTGCTGGAATTCCAGGAGCGGCTCAACCGCACCGTCATCTTCGTCAGCCACGATTTGGACGAGGCGCTCAAGATCGGCTCGCGCATCGCGATCATGGAGGGCGGGCGCATCGTCCAGCTCGGCACGCCACAGGAGATCGTGATGAACCCGGCGACCGACTACGTGGCGGAATTCGTCGCCCATATGAACCCGCTGAACGTCCTGCGCGCGGTCGAGATCATGCAGCCGCTCGATGGACGGGAGGTCCCGGCGGACGCCCGGCTTCTCAGTCAGGAAACGCCGGTTCGCGATCTGATCCAGGCGCACCTCGACGACCCGTCGGACATCTATGTCACCGGCCCCGAGGGACCGGTCGGTGTCATCGGCGGCGCGGCGCTCCTGCAATCGCTGCTGCGCTCCTGATCCGGCGCGGAACGGAAACCATGCGCGCGCAGCCCGAAGGGTCGCACTACGTCGACGGCGCCTATCTCGCCGGTGCCGGCGAGCGCCATCCGGACCCCTACCCCGCGACCGCCGAGACGATCGCGGAGATCGCCTGGGCGACGCCGGACGAGGTCGACGCCGCCGTCGCCTCCGCCAGGCGCGGCTTCGAGGTCTGGCGCAAGACCGCCCCGGCGGAACGCGGGCGGGTGCTGCGCCGCGCCGCCGACATCCTGCGCCGGGACAATCGCGCGATTTCCGAGATCGAGACCCTCGACACCGGCAAGCCGCTGCAGGAGACGCTGGTGGCGGACGCGGCTTCGGGGGCCGATTGCCTGGAGTACTTCGCCGCCCAGGCGGCGACGCTCACCGGCGACCATATCGGCTTTTCCGGCGACGACGGCGATTTCGCCTACACCCGTCGGGAACCGCTGGGCGTCTGCGTCGGAATCGGCGCCTGGAACTATCCGATCCAGATCGCCTGCTGGAAGGCGGCCCCGGCGCTCGCCTGCGGCAACGCCATGGTGTTCAAGCCGTCCGAGGTGACGCCGCTATCGGCGCTGTCGCTGGCGCGGGCCTTGAGCGAAGCGGGACTGCCCGACGGCGTCTTCAACGTCGTCCAGGGCGGCGGCGCGGTCGGCGCGGCGCTGGTCGCCCATCCCGACGTCGCCAAGGTTTCGCTGACCGGGGAGAGCGGCACCGGCATCAAGGTGATGACGGGGGCCGCCGCAACGCTGAAGCATGTGACGCTCGAACTGGGCGGGAAGTCGCCGCTGATCGTCTTCGACGATGCGTCCATCGACCAGGCGGTTGGCGCGGCGATGCTGGCGAATTTCTACTCCACCGGCCAGGTCTGTTCGAACGGCACGCGGGTCTTCGTCCATGAGGCGATCAAGGACGCCTTTATCGACCGGCTGCTGGCGCGCACCCGGGCCTTGAGGCTCGGCGATCCGCTCGACGAGACGACGCAGATCGGGCCGCTGGTCTCGGCCGGGCACCGGGACAAGGTGCTCGGCTACTACGAGAAGGGCAAGGCCGAGACGACGGTCCTGATCGGCGGCGGGCGGGCCGAGGTGGCCGGCTTCGAGAACGGCTACTGGGTCGAGCCGACGGTGTTCGACGTCGCGTCGGACGCCGCCGTGGTGGCGACCGAGGAGATCTTCGGCCCGGCCATGAGCCTGCTGACCTTCGGCGACGAGGACGAGGTGACGGCACGCGCCAATGCCACCCGGTTCGGTTTGGCGGCCGGCGTCTTCACCCGGGATCTGGCGCGCGGCCACCGCATGGTGGCGCGGCTGAGGGCCGGAACCTGCTGGATCAACACCTACAATCTGACGCCGATCGAGATGCCCTTCGGCGGCGTCGGACGCTCCGGGCTCGGGCGCGAGAACGGCGGCGCCGCCATCGAGCACTACAGCCAGGTCAAGAGCGTCTATGTCGCCATGACCGACATCGACGCCCCCTACTGATCCGGACGCTGCCTCGATGGAAGCGGATTTCGTCATCATCGGCTCCGGGTCGGCGGGATCGGCCATGGCCCATCGGCTGTCCGAGGACGGCCGGCACTCGGTGCTGGTCGTCGAATATGGCGGCACCGACGCCGGGCCGTTCATCCAGATGCCGGCGGCGCTCTCCTATCCGATGAACATGCGGCGCTACGATTGGGGGTTCCGGACCGAGCCGGAGCCGCATCTCGGCGGCCGCCGCCTGGCCTGCCCGCGCGGCAAGGTGATCGGCGGCTCGTCGTCGATCAACGGCATGGTCTATGTGCGCGGCCATGCGCACGATTTCGACCATTGGGCGGCGGAAGGGGCCGAAGGCTGGGCCTATGCGGACGTGCTGCCCTATTTCCAGAGGATGGAAAGCTGGCATTCGGGCGGCCATGGCGGCGACCCGGTCTGGCGCGGCCGGGACGGCCCGCTGCACGTCACCCGAGGGCCACGGGCCAACCCGCTGTTCCAGGCCTTTGTCGACGCCGGTGCCCAGGCGGGTTTCGAGCGGACCGACGACTACAACGGCGAAAAGCAGGAGGGCTTCGGCCCGATGGAGCAGACGGTCTGGAACGGCCGACGCTGGTCGGCCGCCAATGCCTATCTGCGGCCGGCCCTGAAACGGTCCAATCTGCGCCTTGTCCGCCGTCGCGCCCGCCGGGTGATCGTCGAGGAGGGCCGCGCCACCGGGGTCGAAGTCGAGCGCGGCGGCACGCTGGAGGTCATCCACGCCCGGCGCGAGGTGATCCTGGCCGCTTCCTCGATCAACTCCCCGCATCTGCTCCTGCTTTCGGGGATCGGGCCGGCGGACGAACTGGCGCGGCACGGGATCGACGTGATCGCCGACCGGCCCGGTATCGGCCGGAACCTCCAGGACCATCTGGAACTCTACATCCAGCAGGCCTGCACCCAGCCGATCACCCTGTTCAAGCACTGGAACCTGTGGTCGAAGGGGCTGATCGGCGCCCAATGGCTGCTGACCAAGACCGGCCTTGGCGCCTCCAACCAATTCGAGAGCGCCGCCTTCCTGCGGTCCGGACCCGGCGTCGAATACCCGGACATCCAGTACCATTTCCTGCCGATGGCGGTGCGCTACGACGGCCAGGCGGCGGCCGAGGGCCACGGCTTCCAGGCCCATGTCGGGCCGATGCGCTCGCCCTCGCGCGGGCAGGTGACGCTGCGATCGGCCGATCCGGGGGAACCGCCGCGGATCCAGTTCAACTACATGAGCCACGAGCGGGATTGGGTCGATTTCCGCCACTGCATCCGGCTGACCCGCGAGATCCTCGCCCAGGCCGCCTTCGACCCCTATCGGGGGGCTGAGATCCAGCCCGGCGCGGAGGCGCGGACCGACGACGAGTTGGACGGTTTCATCCGTCAGCACGCCGAAAGCGCCTATCACCCGTGCGGCACCTGCCGGATGGGACGCACCGACGATCGAGACGCGGTGGTCGATCCGCTGTGCCGGGTGATCGGCGTCGACCGGCTGCGGGTGGCGGATTCGTCGATCTTCCCGCGCATCACCAACGGCAATCTGAACGCGCCCAGCATCATGGTCGGCGAGAAGGCCTCGGACCACATCCTCGGCCGCGATCTCCTGCCCCGCTCGAACCTGCAGCCCTGGATCAATCCGCGCTGGCGGGAGTGCGACCGTTAGAAAGGCGGCCGGAAATGCTTGCTGGCGGACTACGGCGCCGCCTGGCGATCCCGCTCTGCGC
>JABDIP010000079.1 GCA_013003675.1 Inquilinus sp. | reverse complement strand
CCCTCTCCCCAAGGAGAGGGAAATTATCGGCCTTCACCGACACCCCTCTCCTCGGGGAGAGGGAGGGGCCCGCGCAGCGGGAGGGTGAGGGGGCGAGGGCGGTTCTTCCGGTCAAGGCCCATGCCCTGCGGCTCGGCCTGCGGCGGAGCACGGGGTTGAAGGAGGAGGATGGCGAGCGGCTGGTGGCGGCGCGGGGTGCCGGCGGGCGCTTCCGCGACCCGCGCGATCTGTGGCGGCGGGTCGGGCTGAGCATTGCGGCGCTGGAGGTGCTGGCGCGCGGCGACGCCTTCCGCTCGATGGGGCTCGACCGGCGCCAGGCGGCCTGGGCGGTGCGCGCGCTGGGGCCGGAGCCGTTGCCGCTGTTCGCCGCCGCCGACCCGGAGGCGGCCGAGCGCCGGGCGGCCGAGGCGCAGGCGCTGCTGCCGGACATGCGCATCGGCGAGCACGTGGTCGAGGATTACGTCAGCCTGTCGCTGTCGCTGAAACAGCACCCGGCGGCGCTGCTGCGCGACGGGCTGGCGGCGGCCGGCTTCGCGCCGGCGGAAAGGCTGGGCCGGCTGCGCCATGGCCAGCGGATCGCCGTCGCCGGGCTGGTGCTGGTGCGCCAGCGGCCGGGCAGCGCCAAGGGCGTCATCTTCATCACCCTGGAGGACGAGAGCGGGGTCGCCAATCTGGTGGTCATGCCGCCGGTCTTCGAGGCGTTCCGCCGCGAGGTGTTGGGCGCCCGGCTGCTCGGCGCCAGCGGCCGGGTCGAGCGGCCGCGCGGCAATGGCAGCGAGGTCATCCACCTCAAGATCGACCGGCTCTACAACCTCTCCGACCGGCTCGCCGATCTGACCGCCGAGGACCCGCCGCGCCGGGACAAGCAGGTCGTGCCGCAGCGGGAGGGCCACGCCGACGCCGCCTTCGACGGCCACATCGCCCGCGCCGACGAAATCCGCCGCCCGACCGCCGACCACCGCGCCGAGAAATGGCCGCGGGCGCGGAGCTTCCGGTGAGGGCGTCGTCAGCCCGGCGGGGCAGCGACGTCCATCAGCGCTCGGTCAGCGCCAGCTTGACGGCAAAGCCGGCGAAGGCGGCGGCGAAAATGCGCTGCAGCCAGCGCGTTGCCCGCTCCGAGGAGAGCACCCGGCGGCGCACGGCGTTGGCGGCGACGCCGTAGCCGACGAAGACGACGAAGGTGAGCGCCATGAACACCGCGCCGAGCAGGCCCATGCGCGCCACCGCGTCGGCGGCCGCGGCGGGCACGAATTGCGGCAGGAAGGCGAGGAAGAAGATCGACAGTTTGGGGTTCAGGATGTTGATCAAGGCCCCGCGCAGGGCGACCGCGCCCAGCCGCCGGGCCGCCCCCTCGCTCCGGCCCGCCCGGTTGGCCGGGTCCGCTTCGCCCAGGGCGAGCGATCCCGACCGGCGCCACAGGCCCCAGGCGAGGTAAAGCAAATAGGCGATGCCGACGAGTTTGACGGTCTGGAAGGCGACGGCGCTGGCGTGCAGCAGGGCGGCGAGGCCGAGCAGGCTGGCCAGCAGATGCGGCACGATGCCCAGCGTGCAGCCGAAGGCGGCGGCCACGCTCGCCCGTGCTCCGCCGAAGACGCCGGTCGACAGGGTGTAGATGACACCCGTGCCCGGGGCCAGCACGACGACCAGCGCGGTCGCCAGGAATTCCGGGCTGAGGGCGGCGGAGGCGCCGGTCATCGGTCGTGGCGGCTCACGGCGCCGATGCGATTACGGACAGGAACTCGGGACTCCGCCGCTTTTCCGCCCGTCGCCCCATGCCGCCGCGATCAGCCGGCTTCCGCCGGCGTCTCGGCGCGGCTACCCGGGCCCTTGCCGCGGCCGACATCGGCCAGCGGGTGGCGCTCGATGCGGCTGACGGCGATCCCGTCGGCGTCGAACAGATGGCAGGTCGATGCCGCGATGCCGATCGACACCGTGTCGCCCGACTTGGCCGTGCTGTCGCCGCCGGCCTGCAGGGTGATCAGATCGTCGGTGCCGCCGCGGACATAGAGATAGGTCTCGCCGCCGAGCCGCTCGACCACGAAGACGGAGCCCGGCATCTGGGCGTCGCCGCCGCCGCCCTCCATCATGTGTTCCGGCCGAATCCCGAGGGTGACGTCGTCGCCGGCCTTCAGCCGGCCGCCCTGGACCGGCACGGTGATCGCGGCGCCGCCGGGCAGGGATACGGTGGCGCTGTCGCCGCTGACGCCGGTCACCGAAGTCGTCATGAAGTTCATCTTCGGCGAGCCGATGAAGCCGGCCACGAACAGATTGTGCGGGTGGTGGTAGAGCTCGAGCGGCGAGCCGACCTGCTCGACGACGCCGGCATTCAGCACGACGATCTTGTCGGCCAGGGTCATCGCCTCGATCTGGTCGTGGGTCACGTAGATCATCGTCGCGTTGAGATCTTCGTGCAGCCGGGCGATCTCGATGCGCATCTGCACGCGCAGCGCCGCGTCGAGGTTCGACAAAGGCTCGTCGAACAGGAACACCTTCGGGTTGCGCACGATGGCGCGGCCGATGGCGACGCGCTGGCGCTGGCCGCCGGAGAGTTCCTTCGGCTTGCGCTTCAACAGTTCCTCGAGCTGCAGGATGCGGGCCGCATCGCCGACCTTCTGGTCGATGCTCTGCCGGCTTTCCTTCGCCAGCTTCAGGCCGAACGCCATGTTCTCCTGCACCGTCATGTGCGGATAGAGGGCGTATGACTGGAACACCATGGCGATGCCGCGCTGGGCCGGCGGCAGGTCGTTGACCACCTGGCCGTCGATCGACAGATCGCCGGCGGTGATGTCCTCCAACCCGGCGATCAGCCGCAGCAAGGTCGACTTGCCGCAGCCCGACGGGCCGACGAAGACGACGAACTCATTGTCGGTGACGTCGAGATCGACACCCTTGATGATCTCGAGCTCGCCGAACGACTTGTGAATATTCCTCAGCGTGACATCAGCCATTCATTTCCTCCCTGCGTCGGCGTGCGGCTGTACGGCCCGCCGGACGGAATCGACCCAAATCTCTCGACCGCCGCCGGCCCTCTGTCGCGGCGAGCGACATCGTCAACCCTTGACCGCGCCGGCGGTCAGGCCGGATACGATCTTCCGCTGGAAGATCAGCACCAACACGATCAGCGGCACGGTCACAATCACCGAGGCCGCCATGATGTTGCCCCACGGCAGTTCGAACTGGCTGGCGCCGCTGATCAGCGCGATCGCCACCGGCACCGTGCGCATATCGTTGGTCAAGGTGAAGGTGAGCGCAAACAGAAACTCGTTCCAGGCGGCGATGAAGGCGAGCAGACCGGTGGTCGCCAGCGCCGGCCCCATCAGCGGCATGAACACGCTGACGATGGTCTGCCAGGGCGAGGCGCCGTCGACGATCGCCGCCTCCTCGAGCTCCTTGGGCAGTTCGCGCATGAAGGTGGTCAGCACCCAGACGGTGAACGGCAGGGTGAAGATCAGATATGAGAGGATCAGCGCCCAGAGCGAATTGTAGAGGCCGAGGAAACGGATCGTCTCGTACAGCCCGGACAGCACCGCCACCTGCGGGAACATCGACACGCCGAGCACCACGAACAGCAGCACGCCGCGACCGCGGAAGTAGACCCGGCCCAGCGCATAGGCGGCGGTGACCGCCAGGAACAGCGACAGGATCACGGTGACGAAGGCGACGATGACCGAGTTCAGGATGTTGCGCGCGAAGGGCTGCTCGCGGAACACCGAGACGTAGTTGTCCCAGGCCGGGTCGGGCGGCACGAACTCGACCCGGAACAGCGCCGCCCCGGCCTTCAGCGACGACACCACCGCCCAGTAGAACGGGAACACCGTATAGATGACGATGAACGCCACCATCACGTAGAATGCGACGGTCAGCAGCCTCTTGCGGGTCTTGTAGTCCATCGCTCAGCGCTCCCCGCCGAAATTGACCCGTCCGAGGGCGATGTAGACCACCGTGAAAGAGGTGATGATCAGGAACAAGGTCGTCGACGCCGCCGAGCCGTAGCCGACATTCTGGAAATCGACCAATTGCTGGCGCGCATAGACCGACATCGACATGGTGTCGCGGGTGTTCGAGGTGAGCACGTAGATCAGATCGAAGATCCGCAGGGCGTCGAGCGAGCGGAAGATCACCGCCACCATCAGCGCCGGCCGGATCAGCGGCAGGGTGATCTTGACGAATACCTTGATCGGGTGGACGCCGTCGACCCGCGCCGCCTCGTAGCACTCGCCGGGCAGCAATTGCAGTGCCGCCAGGATCAGCAGCGACATGAACGGCGTCGTCTTCCAGACATCCACCGCGATCACCGAGGGCAGCGCCAGCAACGGGTTGGCGGTATAGGCCAGCCGGTCCTCGATGAAGCCGAGGCCGAGGAACACCTCGTTGATTACACCGTACTGGTCGTTGAGCATCCAGCCCCACATCTGCGCCGAGACGATGGTCGGGATCGCCCAGGGGATCAGCACCGCCGCCCGCATCACCGAGCGGCCGGGCATGTTGGCGTTGAGGATCAGCGCCACCGCCATGCCGAGGATCAACTCCAGCGCCACCGAGATGACCGCGAAGGCGGTGGTGTTCCACACCGACTTCCACCACAGCCCGTCGACCAGCAGCCCCTGCCATTCGAAGATCTGCGAACGGTCGACGTTGTCGGCGTAGGGCTGGTCGGTGTCGAGGTCGTAGAAGGTATCGGTGTCCGGCCGGTAGACCAGCAGGGCGTCGTCGGGTTCGTAGACGATGAAATAACCGTCCAACTCGTCGTCCCAATCGTTCAGATTGGGGCCGTAGAAGACGTAGTTGCTGACACCGACGAAGCGGGTTTCGGAATCGGCGGTCAGCGTCTTGTCGGTGAAGCTGTAGCTGAATGTGCTGAGCAGCGGCCAGCCGGCGACCAGCGCCAGCACGATCAGCATCGGCGCCAAAAATACCCAGGCGGCGCGAACGCGCTGGCGGGTGAGCTTGGAAGCGCGGACGGTCATCGGTCTATCGCCACTCCGCCGAAGGGATCGGTCCGGCGCGGTCGGCCGGTGACCGGAACAAGGCTGCGGGCGAGGCGCCGCGGGCCGGGCCGAAACGGCCGCCGACACGGTCCGCGGTCGCTCATCCTACCCTACCAGCGGCCGCCGCGGCTCATCCGCGTCAGTTCGCGTTCCAGCGAGGCGAGGTTGGCCGCCGCGTCGCCGTTTCCGGACAGGGTGGCATGCACCGCGTTCCAGAACGCCGACGACACTTCGTTGTACTTCGCCGAGGTCACGCCGGACGGTCGCGCCACCGCGTTGGTGAAGGTGTCGTAGAGGTCGCCGAAGAACGGCGTCGCCGCCAGCACCTCGGAATCCTCATAGAGCGCCCCGATGGTCGGGTTGTACGAGCCGACGATGGCGCGCCGCTTCTGCTCTTCATAGCTGGTCAGGAAGGCGACCAGATCGGCGGCGGCGTCGACATTGGGGGAGTAGCGCGACACCGCGAGCTGCCAGCCGCCCAGCGTGCCGGTGTTCTTGCCTTCCTCGCCGCCGCGCGGCAGGGCGGCGACGCCGACCTTGCCCCGGATCGCGCTGTCGGGGGAATTGGCCAGCGACCAGGCATAGGGCCAGTTGCGCATGAACGCGGCGTTGCCGGACTGGAACACGCCGCGGGCCTCCTCCTCGGCGTAGTTCAGCACGCCCGGCGGGGAGATCGTGCCGACCCAGCCGGCGGCCAGGTCGACCGCCGCGATCGCCTTGGGATTGTTGATCGTGATGTCGCCGTCGGCCTCGACGATGGTGCCGCCATTGTGACTGTCGATCCATTCCAGCGCGTCGCAGGTCAGCCCCTCATAGGCGCGGCCCTGCCAGACGAAACCCCAGAAGCGGTCGTTGCCCTTGGCCCGCTCGCCGTCGTGGATGACGCTGGCGGCGGCGGTCAACTGCTCCCAGGTCTCGGGAACCTCGAGGTCGTATTCCTCGACCAGATCGGCGCGGTAGTAGAGCACGCCGGCATCGGTGAACCACGGCATCGCCAGCAATTTGCCGTCGATGGTGTTGTTCGAGATGATCGGCTGGAAATGGGCGTCGACGGTCGGCTGGTCGACATAGCCCGAAAGATCGACGAAATGGCTGCCCAGGATGCCGGGCCAGATCACGTCGATCTGGTAGACGTCGATGTCGGTGCCGCCGGCGCTGAGGATCTGCTGATAGAGCGCCAGCCGCTCGGTGGTCGAGTTCGGCGTCGAGACGATATTGACGGTATGGCCGGACTGCGCCGCCCAGGCGTCGGAGCCCGTCTTGCACAGTTCCAGCTCCATGCCGACCGCGCCGCAGGAAATCGCGATCGTCGCGGCGCCGGCCGTCGACGAGAGCGCGAACGCCGAGGCGGCGGTCAGGCAGGCGGTCACGAAGGTGGATTTCATCTGGACCTCCCCAAAGGCTTGAATTCGCGTTTTCGGGATCGGCGGAAAGCCGCCAACCACCGTTTTTCTTCCGTCCACCCTAGGTAACCCGGCAGGCGATGGCAAGCGCCCGGGCGCCGAAAAGCGGATCCCCACCGTCGAAATTTTGCTTTTGCTTTCGTTTTCTTGCGCACGCGTGAGTGGCGGGGGCCGTGCGGGGCAGCAC
>JABDIP010000020.1 GCA_013003675.1 Inquilinus sp. | reverse complement strand
CCCCACCGCCCGGCGACACGCCGCACCAGGCGCCCCCAGAGGTGACTCCGCCTGCGAGTGAGCCGGCGACCGACGGCGGCGAAGGCGACGGCGAACACGGCGAGGGCGAGACCGAAGACGACGCGGCGGCTGCCTTCTGGAAGCGACGGGCGGCGGCGGACTAGGCCATGAGCAACGTCCCGCAGAACGATTTCGACTACGCCACGGAGGTCCAGGCCGCCCTGCACCAGGGCGCGCCGATGGCCAGCCACGTGCTGCTGTTCACCATCGTCGCGCTGATCGTCGGCGGCCTCGGCTGGGCCTCCTGGGCGACCGTCGACGAGGTGACGCGCGGCGACGGCCGGGTCATCCCGTCGAGCCAGATGCAGGTGGTGCAGACCCTCGACAACGGCATCCTGAAGGAGTTGCTGGTCCGCGAGGGGGAGATCGTCGAGGTGGGGCAGATACTGCTGCGCATCGACGATATCGGCTTCGCCTCCAGCGCCGGCGAGTTGGAGGCCCAACGCCGCAGCCTTCTGGTCCAGATCGCCCGGCACGACGCCGAAGTCGCCGGCCGCGAGACCATGGTCTTTCCGCCGGCGCTGCTGCGCGACCATCCGGAACTCACCGCCGGCGAGACCGATCTATTCAGGTCGCGGCGCCAAGGGCTGCAATCGCAGCTCTCCATCCTCGAACAGCAGATCGAGCAGCGCCTGCAGGAGCTGGAGGAACTGCGCGTCAACGAGACGCAGTTCGACACCGGCCTGTCGCTCGCCCGCGAGGAACTGGCGATCTACGAACCGCTCGCCCTCACCGGCGTCGTCGCCGAGGTGGAGGTGCTGCGGCTGCGGCGTGAGGTGAACGATCTGCAAGGCCGGCTGCAGGCCGTCCGGCGGTCGATCCCCCGCGTCGAGTCGGCGATCCAGGAGGCCCGCGACCGCCGCGCCGAAGCCGGCACCGCCTTCCGCTCCCAGGCCCAGGCGGAACTCAACCAGCGGCGGGCCGAGCTGGCGGTGATCGAACAATCGCTGCGGGCCGCCCGCGACCGGGTCGATCGAACCGACATCCGGGCGCCGGTCCGCGGCATCGTCAACAGCGTCACCGTCACCACCGTCGGCAGCGTCGTGCAGGCGGGGCGCGACCTCGTCACGATCGTCCCGCTCGACGACACCTTGCTGGTCGAGGCCCGGGTCAAGCCGAGCGACGTCGCCTTCCTGCGCCCCGGCCTGCCGGCGACGGTGAAGATCAGCGCCTATGATTTCTCGATCTATGGCGGCCTGCACGGCCGGGTCGAGCGTATCAGCGCCAACACCCTGGCGGATACCGAGACCGGCGAGACCTTCTACGAGATCGTCGTTCGCACCGACCGCAACCACCTCGGCACGACGTTCCAGCCGCTGCCGATCATCCCCGGCATGGTCGCCACCGTCGACATCCTGACCGGCGAGAAGACGGTCCTCGACTATCTGCTCAAGCCGCTGACCAAGGCCCGCGAAGAGGCGCTGCGCGAAAGGTAGCGCTATCGCACCGGGATCTCAGGCGGCCGGCATGCCGGCGCTGATGTCGGCCACGAAGGCGTCGAAGATCTCCGCCACCGCCCGGTTGAAGGCAACCACCGAGGTTTCGATGCGGCGATCCGGACAGTCGATCACCACGGCATAGGTGTCGACCGCCCGCAGCCGGTCGCCGGCCAGGTCGATCAGCGCCAGTTCCAACTCCACCGCCACCTTCGGCCGGCCCTCACCGAGTACCCGCTCGAAGCGGCGAATGGTGCCGACGATCTCGTAGTTGGAGCGGATGCGGAGTTCCGGCGTCACCACCGTCTCGGCGATGCCGGCGGCGCGCAGATAGTCGACCAGTTCCGCCTGCAACAGCCGGGTCGGCGGCTCGATCCAGAAATGGTAGTCGTCCTGCTCGACGGCGAGGGCGCTGGCGTCGGCGCTATAGACCAGCGGCCGTTCGCGCATCAGCCCCTCGGCGTCGAGCCGGGTGACCAGCAGCGCCCCGGCCAGGGGGGCGGCCCGCTCCGCCGCCGGGGCGGCGATGTCGAGCCGGAAGTAGCGATCGCGCGGCACCTCGCCGGCGCCACCGGCACAGGCGGCGACGGTGAGAAGGATCGGCACCAGACGGAACGATTTCCAAATCATCTCGTTCCGCCTCCGGGGTAGCCGGCTTCCTGGCGCCACGGCATGTCGAACAGGGCGCCGGGATCCTGTCGGATCTGCCGGCTGAACTCGTTCATGTTGCGCGTGGTCCCTTCGATATCGTTGTTGATCGTGTCGATGCTCTGGGCGACCGACCGCAAGACATAGGCGGCGTCGCGCAGGCCCTCCGAGACGTCGCCCTCGCTGGTTCGGACCAGCGCGTCGATCCGGCCGATGAGCGCATCGACCTGGGAGGCGGCGTCGGCGAGGTCGGTGCCGATCGTGGCAAATCCGGCGGCGGCGGTCTCGACATGGGCCAGCGTCCGGTTGACGCGGCCGGCATTCTCCTCCGAGACCATCGCCTGCACCGTGCCCAGCGTCGTGTTGAGCTCGGCCGAGAAGCCCTCCAGTGCGGCGAGGATCGCCGGCACCCGGCCGTCCGCCTCGGCGGCGACCGCCGCCACGGCGCCGGTGATCTGGCCGAGGTCGATCTGGTGGTCCAGCGCGACCT
>JABDIP010000578.1 GCA_013003675.1 Inquilinus sp. | reverse complement strand
TTTCCGCACGCGCCTGAGACAGGGCGGTGCGGAAATGCCCGCCCGCCGCGCGAGCTCGACGTTGGTCATACGGCCATCGTTCTGCAGATCCCGCAGAATCCGGCGATCGATACGATCGAGTTTCACGCGACGCATAAGTTTTCTCTCGAAAGGACCCAGGGCAGAATGCGCAATGTTATTACCCAAAATGCAGGTTATGGCAAGGAGGAAACCTATGTGGAATGCTCGTTCCAGTCCTCATTGCCGGCGCGGTGCCGCGCCATAGTGCACGCCTCTCCCACGCTTTCCCGCTAGAGGCGATAATGCCGGTCGATACCTGCTGGGTGATCACCGACGGCAAGCCCGGCATGGAGAACCAATGCCTGGGCCTGGCCGAGGCGTTGGGTGTCGAGCCGGTCGTCAAGCGGGTCGCGCTGCGCAGCCCGTGGCGCCAGCTCTCGCCCTATTTCCGCAGCTTCCTGCGCCAGGCGATGGCGCCGGGCAGCGATCTGATCCGGCCGCCCTGGCCCGATCTGGTGATCTCGAGCGGCCGGCAGAGCATCCCGCCGGCGTTGGCCGCCAAGCGATCCAGCCGGAACCGCACCTTCGTCGTGCAGATCCAGGACCCGGTCATCGGGCCGGAGCATTTCGACATGGTGGTCGTGCCGCAACACGACCGGGCGCGCGGCGAGAACGTCTTCCGGGCGTTCGGTTCGATGCACCAGGTGACGCCGGCGCGGCTGGCCGAGGCGGCGGCGCGCCACCGCGACCGTCTGTCGCACCTGCCGGAACCGCGCATCGCCGTGCTGATCGGCGGCGACAACTCCGTCTATCGGTTGACCCCCGCGCTGATGCGCGACCTCGCCGCCAAATTGGCCGGCCTCGTCGAGCACAATGGCGCCGGCCTGATGATCACCCCGAGCCGACGCACCGGCGCCGCCAACGAGGAGATCCTGCGCGAGACGCTGGCCGGCCTGCCGGCCGAGATCTGGGACGGCACCGGCGAGAACCCCTATTTCGCCTATCTCGGCCTCGCCGACGCGATCATCGCCACCTGCGACAGCGTCAACATGGTCTCAGAGGCGGCGTCGACCGGCAAGCCGCTGCACATCGTGCACCTGGAGGGCGGCTCGACAAAATTCACCGCCTTCCACGACTCGATGACCGCCGCCGGCATCACCCGCCCCTTCACCGGGGCCCTGGAAAGCTGGACCTACCAGCCGCCGGACGACACCGCCCGGGCGGCTGCGGAGATCCGCCGGCGACTGGCGGCGCGGAGCGCCTGATCGGCTCTCGACGGGTGGCCGCGAGGGCCCGAATCCCCGGTGTGACAACACCCGCGCATTGGTATAAGGCGCAGCATGAGAATCACCAAGATCACCAGCCATGTCCTGCAATACGACATGCCCGAGGAGCTGGGTTATTCGCAGCAATTCTACTCGAAGCGCAGCGCGCATCTGGTCGAGGTCCGCACCGATGAGGGCATCACCGGCTGGGGCGAGTGCTTCGGGCCGGGCAATGTGGCGATCGCCAACAAGGCCATTGTCGAACGGGTCATCGCGCCGATGGTCGTCGGCTCGGACCCATTCGACCGCGAGCGGATCTGGCATCACGTCTACAATCTGCTGAGGGATCACGGCCAGAAGGGCATGCCGATCCAGGCCCTGTCGGGGGTCGACATCGCCCTGTGGGACATCGTCGGCAAGGCGACCGGACTGCCGCTCTACAAGCTGGTCGGCGGCCGTTGCCGCGACCGCATCCCGGTCTATGGCTACGGCATGATGCTGAAGCGCCATGGCGACCTCGCCGGAGCGTTCGCGGATGAGGCCGCGGGGATCGAAGCCGAGGGGTTCCGCGCCGTCAAGATGAAGGTCGGCCTCGGGCCGCGCGAGGACATCCGGCTCGTGGAGGCGGTGCGGTCCGCCCTGTCGGATAGCACCCGGCTGATGGTCGATGCCAACCACTGCTATACGACCAGCGATGCACTCCAGGTCGGCCGCGCCCTCGATGCGCTCGGCGTCTACTGGTTCGAGGAGCCGGTGGCGCCGGAGGACCGGGACGGCTACCGGTTCCTGCGGGACCGCCTCACCGTCAACATTTCCGGCGGCGAGGCCGAGTTCACCCGCTGGGGCTGGCGCGATCTTCTCGCGGCCGGCTGCGTCGACATCGCCCAGCCCGAAGTCTGCGGCCTCGGCGGGATCAGCGAATACCTGAAGGTCCTGGCTCTGGCGCACACCCATTTCGTGCCGGTCACCAATCACGTCTGGGGATCCGCCGTCGCCGTCGCGGTCAACGCCCATCTTCTGACCGCCATGCCGGATGTGCCGGGCGGCCTGAATCCGTGGTCGCCGATGCTCGAATTCGACACCACGCCCAACCTGTTCCGCGACGAGATGCCGACCGAGCCCTTGAAGATCGTGGAGCAGATCGGCCAGAATGGCGGGACGATGGCGGTCCCGGACCGGCCCGGCATCGGCGTCGAGCCCGACATCGCGTTCCTGGAACGATACGCCGTTACCTGAGCCCCGACCGGGGCCCGGTTCTTGGCCCCGGGTCCTGTCCCTTGCGTGGCGGTCGCCATTCGGCGAACAAACCCCGAGCGTCGGCGAATGCCGATTGACGGCGCGGGGTAGCGGCCATACATGTGGCGGGCTTCTTCCCATCTAAGGACGGTGCACCCGCCATGAGCGTGGCCGTTGCGTCCCCCCTCGATCTCGATCAGTTTCGCGCCACGCCGGTCGACACCGATCCGTTTCCGCATGTGATCGTCCCGGGTTTCCTGAAATCCTCGGCGATCGCCGCGGTCAACGCCGACTATCCGCGCATCGACAAGCCGGGCAGTTTCCCGGCCTCGGAGCTCGATTTCGGACCCGCCTTCGCCGGGCTGCTCGACGCCTTCGACACGCCGGAGGTGACGCAGGCCTTCGCCGAGAAATTCGGCGTCGACCTTGCCGACCATCCGGTGATGATCACCGTGCGCGGCCGCTGCCGGGCCAAGGACGGCCAGATCCATACCGACAGCAAGACCAAGATCATCACCGTCCTGCTCTACATGAACGCCAGTTGGGAGGCGCCGGGCGGCCAGTTGCGGCTGCTGCGTTCGGCCGACGATCTGGAGGACATGGCGGCGGAGGTGCCGCCGCAGGAGGGCACCTTGCTGGCGTTCCTCAACGGCCCGACCGCCTGGCACGGCCACAAGCCCTTCGAAGGCGAGCGCCGCACCATCCAGGTCAACTGGGTCACCGATGCGGGCGTCGTCGCCCGCGAACAGGCACGGCATCGCTTGAGCGCCCGGCTGAAGCGCCTCAACCCCTTCGTCTGAGGGACCGGCTCCCGGCGCTTCCGTCGGTGGCCGGGCTGCCGCTATAACCACCACACTTCCCCGCCCCGCCCTCTGCAGCGCAGGACGATCATGGCCCTGAATATCCAGACCTTCTCCAACACAAGCGGCGGCGCGGCCCTGTTCAAGGCGCTCGGCCATCCCGAAGCCACAGAACCGGGAGCGGCGCTGGTCGCCCGGCTCGAAGCCGCCGGCGCGCTGGCGGTTTACGACCCGCTCGGGCAGCTCGGCACCTTCGCCGCGCTGTTCGACCTGTCGCGGGCGACAATCGCCGACACCTTCGTGCAGGACATCGAGCGCATCGGCGAGGATCTGCTGGGCCGCCCGGCCCGCCCCGTCAGCGAGCTGGGCAGCACCGGCGCCAAGGCGGTGTTCGTCGCCGCTTTCGACGCCGAAAGGCTGATCGACCAGATCCGTCATCTGCTGCCGGCCGGGCTTGAGGTGCTGAGCCTCGACGCCATGCGCATCCCCGATGCGCTGCTGACCAACCGCCGCGCCTATCTGGCGCCGATCAACTTCGCCACCAACTTCGCCTTCTTCCGCGAGGGCGACGGCCACCACACAAGGCTGGTCACCGCCAATTACTGGGGCGGCTATGGCGCCAAGGATGCCGGGCTGTGGGCGACGCTGTACGACGGCGAGGGCCGCCGGCTGGCGACCTGGGAGGAGCCGCTGGGCGCCGCCAACGCGACGGTCGTCGTCGACAGCGCCGAGGTGGCCAAGCGCTTCGGCCTTGGCGCCTTCACCGGCCAGCTCTTCGTCCATGTGGTCGGCGCCGCCGGCCACGAGGTGGTGAAATACGCCCTCGACACCTATGGCGACGACCCGGCGGTGCTGTCCTGCACCCACGACGCCAATGCCTGGCCGTCCGACCAGTATGCCGGGCTGCCGGCGCCGCGGCCGGGCGAGAAGGTGGTGCTGTGGGTACAGAATAGCCACCCGCGGCCGATCCAGGCCAAGGGCATCGGCCTCAATCTGATGGGCGGCAAGGAGATCGCCTGGCTCGATCGCGCCATCCCGGCCTATGCCACCTATGCCCTCGATACCGCCGAGCTGTGGCCCGACGCACACTGGCCGGCGCAATTCGAGGTCCAGGCCGGCAAGCACTTCGTCCGGCCACGCTATGAGGTCACCGGCGCCGACGGCCGGCTGCGGATGGCCCATGCCAATGTCGAGCGCGTCGATCTGAAACCGGATCCCAAGTTGAAGGAGATCGGCAATCTGATGGGCAAGGGCTACATCCTGCCGGCGCCGGTGCTGCCCGGCCGCTATCGGACAAGCGTGCTGCCGACGCCGATGGCGACCGGCCAGGAGACGCTGCCGATCGCCGCCATCGTCTACGACTCCAAGGGCACCGAGCTGGCCCGGCACGGTTTCGGCTGCCTGAAGCGCAGCGACAGCGTGGCGATCGAGATCGGCGACCTTCTCGACCGGTCGGGGCGCAGCCTGAATGGCGGCTATGGCCATGTCGAACTGGTCTACGACTTCGCCCAAGGCGGCGATGCCGATGGCTGGCTGCACGCCATCTTCCGCTACGAGGACGAGGAGTCCGGTCATGCGGCGGAAACCAGCTTCGGCGCCCACATGTTCAACACCGTGCTGACCTACAAGGGCGAGCCGCAGAGCTATGCCGGCCGGCCGCCCGGCCTGTCGACCCGGCTGTTCCTGCGCCTCGGCCGCGACGGCACCGACGCCTTCTGCCATCTGGTCTATCCGGCCTCGACCCCCTGGCACGCCGGCAGCGACACGCGACTCATCCTGACCGACCGCGAGGGGCGCGAGATGGCACACCGCGATATCGCCATCGCCTGCGGCGGCTCGTACCATTTCCGGGTGTCGGAGACCTTCGACGCGGCGGAAATGAAGGCGGCCGGCCCCGACGCCTATGTGCTGATCCGCGACCTGACCTGCCGGCTGTTCGGCTATCACGGCCTGCGCAACGGCGATGAGAGTTTCAGCCTCGACCACATGTTCGGGTTCTAGGGCGGCAGGCGCCGCCTTGTGCGGTTCCCGGGCCGTCCCTAGATTAGCCTTACGGTCCAACGCCAAACGATTGCCCGCGCCATGCCCGACACCCACCGCACCAAGGTCCTGATCATCGGCGCCGGCCCGGCCGGCTATACCGCCGCGATCTATGCCGCGCGCGCCAGCCTGGAGCCGTTGCTGGTGCAGGGGCTGCAGCCCGGCGGCCAGATGACGATCACCACCGATGTCGAGAACTATCCCGGATTCGCCGACGTCATCCAGGGGCCCTGGCTGATGGAGCAGATGGGCCGGCAGGCCGAGCATGTCGGCACCCGCATGGCGTTCGACGTGATCGTCGACGTCGATTTCGACAAGCGGCCGTTCCGCGCCACCGGCGACAGCGGCGACACCTACCTCGCCGACACGGTGATCATCGCCACCGGCGCCAAGGCCCGCTGGCTCGGCCTGGAAAGCGAGGAGCGGTTCCAAAACCGCGGCGTTTCCGCCTGCGCCACCTGCGACGGCTTCTTCTTCCGCGGCCAGGAGGTGGCGGTGATCGGCGGCGGCAACAGCGCCGTCGAGGAGGCGCTCTACCTCGCCAACATCGCCTCGAAAGTGACGCTGGTGCATCGCCGCGATCAGCTTCGCGCCGAGCGCATCCTGCAGGACCGGCTGTTCGCCCACCCGAAGGTCGAGGTGGTCTGGAACAGCGAGCTGGCCGAGGTGCTGGGTGGCGGCGAACCGCCGACGGTGACCGGCATGCGGCTGCGCGACACGAAAACCGGGAAGACCCGGGAGGCGCCGGTGGGCGGCATCTTCGTCGCCATCGGCCACGATCCGGCGACGGCGGTTTTTCGCGGCAAGGTTGCGATGGACAGCGAGAGCTATATCATCACCGCGCCTGATTCGACGGCGACCAACATTCCCGGCGTCTTCGCCGCCGGCGACGTCAAGGACAAGGTCTATCGCCAGGCCGTGA